>JBKBTH010000336.1:0-2488 GCA_046290915.1 Sphingorhabdus sp. | reverse complement strand
GCCGTTGCAACCAACTGGTGGGCTGCCAACAAGGCGCTTGATGCAATGGCCCCGGTGTTTGCGACAAAAGGCCGTATGGCGGACAGCCAGAACATCGGACAGTCACTCAGTGATGCTATCGCCAAAGGCCCGGGCTTCCGGGCATTCAAATCAGGCGACGTCGCAGCTGCAATGGCTCCCGAAACGGCAACGCGTATTTTTAAGGCTGATTATTCTGTGGGTGCGGCTGTACATGCGCCTATTGAAACACGCGCAGCGACGGCGGATTATCGCAACGGTCGATTGCAATTGTGGTTCGCATCACAGGCACCTCAGGCAGCGCGGGTTGCCGCAGCAAACGCCATTGGCATCAATGTAAATGATGTGGTGCTCTATCCGGTGATGGCGGGCGGAAGTTTCGACCGTAATTTTGACAATTTAATCGCTGCGCAAATCGCCGTCATCGCCAAGGAGGTGGGGCGACCCGTTCAATTGGTCTGGTCACGTCCAGAAGATCTGATGCGCGATCATGTCCGCACGCCAGCGCTCGGCAGACTATCCGCCGCCATTAATGCCGAAGGCGCAGTGACTGCGATCAGTTTGCGGGTAGCCGCTGCATCAAGCATGCGCGAGCTTGCCAACCGGATGGATGGGCAAAGCGCTAATGAAGCGCGCCAGTCATCCGCAGGCGAATTTGACGCGTTCGCGGTGCGCGGCGCCGAAATACCCTACGCCATTCCCAATTTGACGATTGACCATTTTCCGGTGCCCATGCCGATGCCAACTGGGCCCTGGCGTAGCCTCGCGCACAGCTACAACTGCTTCTTTGTCGAAGGCTTTATTGACGAGCTTGCACAAAAAGCTGGCGTCGAGCCTTTGTCATTCCGCATGCAAATGCTCGTTGGCCAGACTCGTCTTGCCCGGTGCCTGACAGGCGTTGCCACAATGGCGGGATGGGATGGGGGCGCATCGGGCAGCGGACGCGGCATCGCTTGCCATAGCATGCGCGGTAGCCACATTGCCGTCATCGTGACGGCGCGTACCAGTGAAACAGGCGTCCGTGTTGACCGTATTCACGCGATGGCGGATTGCGGGCGGCTGATTAATCCAGACCTCGCGCGCCAGCAAATTGAGGGCGGCATTGTATTCGGGCTATCACAAGCGCTGGGTTCGACAACAGAATATGAAAGCGGCCTGCCAACGGCACGCCGTTTGCGCGATGTGGACTTGCCGAAATTGTCAGATGTGCCAGAGATCACAGTTGAATTCGCGCGCAGTGATGAGGCACCTGGCGGTGTCACTGAACTTGGCGTGCCAGCTGTTGCACCTGCCATTGCAAACGCTTTATTCTCCGCAGCCGGAATTCGTCTGCGTGAACTTCCATTACTGTCCCGGGGACTATGATGACATTACCAATAAACCACCCACCCGTGGCGACACCTAAAGTTGGCGTCTTGCTGGTTAATCTGGGCACACCAGACGAACCAACCACACCAGCGGTAAAGCGCTACCTGAAGCAGTTTCTGTCGGATCGCCGCGTTGTCGAAATTCCGCCGTTGCTGTGGCAGCCGATTTTACGCGCCATCATTTTGAACACGCGGCCGCAAAAGTCCGCTGAAGCATATGCCAAAGTGTGGACTGAAAAAGGTTCGCCGCTGGCATTTTTCACGGCTGGTCAGACTGAGGCGTTGCAAGAGCGTATGGCAGGGGTCGCAGATGTGCGGTACGCCATGCGCTACGGCAATCCGTCAGTCGCAGACCAACTCGCCGCCATGAAAACGGCTGGCTGCAACCGGATTTTGATTGCGCCATTATACCCGCAATATTCAGGGGCAACGACGGGTACTGTCCTTGACGAGGCATATGCCACGCTTACCGCCATGCGTTGGCACCCGGCAATTCGGACGCTGCCCGCTTATCATGATGACGACCGTTATATAGGCGCACTGAAAACATCGATTGAAGCATCGCTGGCAAAACTGGATTTCGTGCCTGACGCGCTTGTAATCAGTTTTCACGGAATGCCTGAACGTACTCTCCAATTGGGTGATCCCTATCATTGCCACTGTCAAAAGACAGCGCGGCTGCTCTCGGAAGCAATGGGCCGTGAGCTGGTCGTTAGTTTCCAGTCGCGTTTCGGGCGGGCCAAATGGCTTGAGCCCGCCACCGACGACACCCTGATGAAGCTTGCGCGCGAAGGTACAAAGAAAATCGCAATTTTTGCACCTGGCTTTTCGGTCGATTGCCTTGAGACGCTCGAAGAGTTGGCGATGCAGGGGCATGAGCAATTCGAAGAAGCAGGCGGTACGCATTATGCGTATCTGCCATGCTTGAACGACAGTGATATCGGGATGGATATGCTCGAAAAGATTATCGCGCAGGAACTGGCTGGCTGGATCTAACCATTGGCGCAAAGTGGCTGCGGCTTTTTATGCTAACGTTTACGGCAACTTGCACTTGTACATCTGCGCACTAATCATCACAAAAAATGACGATCAGGAGAGCGATG
>JBKBTH010000033.1:0-11105 GCA_046290915.1 Sphingorhabdus sp. | reverse complement strand
GCAGCTTGCCTTGCGCTTGCTGTGCCAAGCCTTGCATTCGCACAAGAGGCGCCACAGGCCGAAGATACCTCCGACGACGAAATCGTCGTAACCGCACAAGGCCGCAGCCAGCTGCTTTCGGACGTGCCAGTTGCTATTTCCGCAGTGAACGCCGAAACACTGCAAAACAGCGGCGCGAATGACATTCGCCAGTTGAACCAGGTTGCACCTTCGTTGCTCGTGTCTTCGACCGGTTCGGAAGCCAACGGTTCGGCGCGTATTCGCGGCATCGGTTGGTGACAACCCCGGCCTCGAAAGCTCGGTCCCTGTCTTCATCGACGGCGTATACCGGTCGCGTTCAGGCATTGGTCTGAACGAACTCGGCGAAATCGACCGGGTTGAAGTGCAGCGTGGACCACAAGGAACCTTGGGCGGACGTAACTCGTCGGCTGGTCTCATCAGCATCTATTCGAAAAAGCCAAGCTTCACCTTCGGTGGCAGCGGCGAGCTGACCTACGGCAATTATGACTTCATGCGTGCTGCAACCAGCGTCACTGGCCCAATTTCGGATCAGGTGGCGTTCCGTGTTGATGGCGTTTACGTCAAGCGCGACGGTTTCTACCGCGATGACCAAAATGGCCGCGACATCAACAATCGTGACCGTTACTTCCTGCGCGGCCAGTTGTTGTTTCAACCAACCGATGCGCTGTCGATCCGCCTGATTGCGGACTACACCTCGCGTAAGGAAGAGTGCTGCGCCGCGACCTATGTCGACGGTACAGTCAACCAGTATATTGGTAACCTGAACAATCCAAGCACTGTTGGCGCAGCTTCAACTGCAACTTCGAACAACATCATCAATGTGTTGCGTGACCTTGGTCAGCCATTGGCTGCGTTCAACCAAGGCTTTGGCCGCAATGTATCGGTCAGCGCGAACCGCGTATTTACCGGCGAAACGAAGGATTACGGTTTCTCGGGCCAGATCGATTATGATTTCGGCGGCGCAACGTTGACCTCGATTACAGCTTACCGCCAGTATCGTTCGGGTCAGGCTTCGGATACCGATTATGGCGAAGTCGACATTCTGTACCGTGCGCCAAGCGACGATGCCTATCGTCAATTCCACACCTTTACGCAGGAACTGCGCCTTCAGGGTGAAGCATTTGGCGGAAAGCTTGATTGGTTGGTCGGGGGCTTCTTTGCCAACGAAAAGCTGACCGTTCGCGACAATCTGCGCTTCGGCAACCAGTATGGCCGCTTTGCAAATTGCCGGATTATTTCCGGCGGTGCCTTGGCATTTGCGTATAATCCAGCTGCGCAGAGCTGCATCACCCCTGCGTTGCGTCCAAACGTATCAGGTGCCTTTGGTGCCGCTGGCCCACTGTTGCTGGGCGCGTTTGACCGGCTGGACACAATGAACAATGTCGGTACGACAAACGACCGGTATTTCCAAAACGGAACCAACTGGGCCGTGTTCACGCACAACATCGTGCACGTTACCGACACCGTCGATCTGACGCTTGGCCTTCGTTACACGAAAGACAAGAAGGACTTTGATGCGACCTTTGGTAACGACAACAGCATTTGTACCGCTAACCAGGCCGCATTGTCGTCATTGCTGACGGGTCCTCTTGCTGCCACGGCTGGTGCAGTCATTGGTCTGTCCTGTCAGGGCAACTCCACAGCAGAACTCAATGGCGTTTCCATTCGTGACAATCGCAGTGAAGACCAAATCACTGGAACGGCGATTCTGTCGTGGAAGCCAGTCGACGACCTTTTGGTCTACGGCAGCTTTGCCCGTGGTTATAAGGCCGGCGGTTTCAACCTCGACCGTTCTGCCCTGAAGTCACCAGTTCCAACCTTTGCTTCGCTTGGCGGTGCTCAGGCGCTCGTTGGCAATCTCCAGTTCGACCCAGAACTAGTCGACAGCTATGAGCTGGGTGCGAAATTCTCAAATGGTCCATTTGGCCTCAGCGTTTCGGCATTCCGTTCGGACTTCAGCAGCTTCCAGTTGAATACCTTCAACGGCACGGTTTTTCTCGTTCAGAACGTCAACGGTTGTAACAACCTTGTTGGTGGCCCGAATGCGGATACTGATCAGAACCTGTCCGCCGCTGGCACCAACTTCAATGCCGCTCCGAATACAACTGGCAGCTGTGCCGCCGGCGACATCACTTATGGTGTCCGTACGCAGGGTCTGGAGCTTGAAGCATCGCTGACGCCAGCACGCAACTTCCGCATGGCCGCTGGTCTGACCTATGCCAAAACGACCTATCGGGATGACCTGATCGGCACAAAGAACGGTGCGCCGCTTGATTCTGCTCTTCGTAAGTTGCCAGGTGACAATCTGTCCAACGCACCAGAGCTGGTCGCCACATCAAGCGTCACATGGACGCCTGATATCGGCAGCAACGGCATGAGCGGTCTGGTTTACATCGACGGTCGCATGACCAGCGATTACAACACCGGTTCCGACCTGTTCGCACAGAAAGAGCAAGATGGTTTCGCGGTATTCAACGCGCGTATCGGTCTTCGCGGTCCTGATGAATCCTGGGGCATTGAGCTTTGGGGTCAGAATATCTTCAATCAGGATTATGCGCAGGTCGCGTTCAACTCGCCATTCCAGGCGGGACAAAGCGCGGCGCCATTTGTCGATCCACAATATCCAGGTGGCCGCCAGATCTTCTCGCAATTCCTCGCCGAGCCACGCACATACGGCATCACATTGCGCGGCAAGTTCTAAGAACTTAGCGATCTTAAATGGAAAAGGGCCTGCAGCGATGCGGGCCCTTTTTTTGTTGGTTGGGTAGGTGAAGGGAGGAATGTGTTCCGGTAGCTCGTACCAACAACGTTACCCACCCAAGTTCGCAACGATTGCCAAAATTATCGAGTGTTGCCGAATACAAACACAACGTCACCCTGAACTTGTTTCAGGGTCCTAATTTCGCCGTCGAGAAGTAAGATCCTGAAACGAGTTCAGGATGACCGGATTAGAAATATCGCAGCGCTTAAGACGTACCAAACCCGAAGCTCAAAAAGCCTGGCATTGGGCCGTTCCAACCGTCATCGCCTGCTGGCGTTGCGCTTGGCTTCTCCGCTGGTTTAGCCTCAGCCTTGGGCGCTGGCTTTTCACGGGCTGGCTTAGCCGCTGCTTTTTCGCGTACCGGCTTCGGTGATGATGCTGCTTCAGCTTCAGCAGGTGCTTCTGGGCGGGCTGCCTTGGCCTTTGGCTCTGCTGGCTTGCGTCCACGCTTTGCAGGTGCGCGCTCTTCATTATCACCCGATGGCGCTTCAATCTTGCCAAGGCGCTCAATCTTGTTGCCAATCAGCTTTTCGATGCCTTCAATGGCTTCTTCATCGGCCTTGGTGACAAAGGTAAATGCCTTGCCTTTGGCGCCCGCGCGGCCCGTACGGCCGATGCGGTGAATATAATCATCGGGGTGCCATGGCGCGTCAAAGTTGAACACATGGCTAACGCCTTTAACGTCAAGCCCACGTGCAGCCACGTCGGACGCAACAAGCAGATTGATGTCACCGTTCTTGAATGCTTCCAACTGCTTTTGGCGTGTCGCCTGATCAATGTCGCCATGGATCTCGCCCGAACGCATGCCATGGCGCTGCAGGCTGGTGTTCAGATCGCGTACCGTGGTCTTGCGGTTGCAGAAGATGATAGCATTGGAAACATCTTCTGTGCGCAAAAGATCACGCAACACATCGCGCTTTTTCATCGGTGATACGTTCACCAGAAACTGCTCGATATTGATGTTGGCCGTCGCTGGACGCGCAACTTCGATATATTTCGGGTTCGACAGAAACTTGTCCGCCAGCTTCTTGATCGGAGGCGGCATTGTCGCCGAAAACAGCAATGTCTGACGTGTCGCGGGCAACTTGGTGCAGATATGTTCGATATCGGGAATGAAGCCCATGTCGAGCATACGGTCAGCTTCGTCGATGACGAGCATTTCGCAACCAGTCAGCAATATCTTGCCGCGCTCGAACAAATCCATCAGCCGTCCAGGCGTCGCGATCAAAACATCAACGCCCTTTTCAAGCGCCTTTACTTGGTCGCCCATCTGAACGCCGCCGATAAGCAGCGCCATCGATAGCTTGTGATATTTGCCATATTTTTCGAAATTCTCCGCAACCTGCGCCGCGAGTTCGCGTGTCGGTTCGAGAATGAGGCTGCGCGGCATACGCGCACGTGCGCGGCCATTGGCGAGCACATCAATCATCGGAAGAACGAAGCTGGCGGTCTTGCCGGTACCCGTTTGCGCGATTGCGATGATGTCACGCATCATCTGGACCTGCGGGATAGCAGCAGCCTGAATTGGGGTTGGCTCATCATAGCCAGCCTCACTCAAGGCTCTCAATAACTCATCAGACAAGCCGATATCGGCAAAACGCATATGTTGTTCCGGAAAAGAAGGTGCAGCGCCACCGGTGCCAAAGCCATAGTAACGAGCGTGGCCATTGGTCGCTTTGGGCAGAAATGTCAAGGTATTTGGCCGAATGCAGCCCGCTTTATCGGGGTATCAACAATCGGAATTTGTCGATCTCGCATTTTGCCCCGGTGCGGGCATGCAACAGGTCGCGATCAACGCATAATTTGCCGTCATATGACCGCTCCATATAGGCGCCTGCGTAAAACTCGCGTGCGAGGCAGCCGTCGCCCAAATAAGCGCGAATAAGCGTCCCGTCGCGTGTCAAAAGGTCAAGCGTGCGGTCGGGCCCGGGCCGCGATCCACCCAGCTTATCCACCCACAGGCATTTGCCGATCTTCTGTTCTTTATATTTCAGCTTGGCGACCGATTGTCGCTGCGCGCCGACGGCGGCGGGCGCAGAGGCCGAGCTTGGCAAGCGGATAATAACGCGCTGGTCAACACGCACTTGGTCAAATTCCGTGGTGAGACGAACGAAGGGCGTGAATGGATTGTCTACCATGTCGACATTGAAATCGGCCCAGGCCTTGTACGACATGGTCGTTAGACCGGCCGCAAATAGGATGATGGCCAAAGCTATGCGCAAGAAACATTCCGGTATGAAGTTGAAGTTCTAATGGCTTTACCCGATAGGGTTGAACGTATCATGAATTATATGCCCTGAACCGCCGCACACAATGGGAAATGCCGTGCCAGATGTAAACGCCTTATCCGAAATTCGCGCCATTTTGGGACCAAAGGGTTATTCGGATGATCAGGACGTTATATCACCCTGGCTGACCGACTGGCGTGGCCGTTTTACGGGCGCAGCAGCTGCATTACTCTCACCCGCCAGCACGCAAGACGTCGCTGCGATCGTACGGATTGCCGCGAACTATCGGCTATCGCTGGTACCGCAGGGGGGCAATAGCGGAATGGTCGCAGGGGCCACCCCTGATAGCAGCGGCGATCAACTGATCCTTTCGATGCGGCGGATGAACAATATCACCGCGATCGACGCTGATGCTGGCCTGATCACCTGCGAAGCTGGCGTCATACTGCAGAACCTGCATGAAGCCGCCGCACAGTCCGGACGACGCTTTCCGTTGACGCTCGGCGGCAAAGGTTCGGCAACAGTTGGCGGCCTGATTTCAACGAACGCCGGTGGCACGCAAGTGCTGCGGCATGGCACGATGCGATTGCTTGTCGCAGGGTTGGAGGCTGTGTTGCCCGACGGTTCGATTTATGACGCGATGGCGCCGTTGAAAAAAGACAATCGCGGCTATGACCTCAAACAGCTGTTGATCGGCGCAGAGGGCACCATCGGTATAGTGACCAAGGCCGTACTTCAGACCGTGCCCGCGCTTATTGATCGCTGCGTTGTTTGGGCAGGCATCGATAGCCCGCAACAGGCCTATGAACTTTTGCTGTTCATGCAGAAACATGGGCGCGATCGTTTGGAAGGATTTGAAATCCTTCCCCAGCGTGCACTCAACGCGGTAATCACGCATATTTCGGGGACACGGCCGCCGCTCGATACCTCGCACCGTTGGCATGCATTGATGGAATTTGTGCAGGATGACCCCGCCCAATCAAGCCCCGGCGAACTGGCGATGCATTTGCTTGAGGAAGCGATCGGACAGAATTTGCTCGAAAACGCGACCATCGCGAGCAGCGACGCGCAAGCAGAAGCGTTCTGGAAAATCCGTGATTCCATTGCGGAGGCTGAACGCGCCGCCGGTGCAGCTTTGCAGCATGATATCAGTGTTCCGGTCGCCGCCATGGCGCGCTTCATCGAGCAAGAATCGCCGATTATCGAAGCCGCCTATCCCGGCACCAAGACCGTAGCCTTCGGGCATTTGGGCGATGGCAATATCCATTTCCACGTAAAGGCGCCCGAAGGGGCTGATGTCGCGGGTTGGTACGCCGGAGATGGCAAGGCAATTACGTCGCACGTCTATGATCGTGTGCGCGCCTATGGCGGTTCATTGTCTGCTGAACATGGCATTGGCCAGTCGAAAATCGACGAGTTCGCGCGGCTTGCCGAGCCTGCCCGGCTTTCAGCTTTGCGTGCCATTAAAAACGCGTTCGATCCGCTTGGCATTATGAACCCGGGGAAGCTTGTTCCACTTGCGTAAAAGCTGTTGCCCGCCTAAAGCGCCGCATTAAATTTCTGCCATTAATCAAGCACTGGAGTTCCTCATGGCCACCGCGCCCCAAGCCGCAAACTTGCCGCTTCTTTACAAAGACCTCATCCCACTCAACAGCAACGATCATGCGACGTGGAAATCGCGTATGCTCGAAAACGCGAAATTCCTGGATGGCCAGCATGCCATTCCTTTGACGATTGAGGAATTTGTCCCCGCTTCGCGCAATTATCCCATCATTTTTTCCGCGTCAGACAACCCTGTACCGCTGGTTATGATGGGCATGAACGAAGGCGTGAACACGTTCATGAACGAAGAAGGCCAGTTTGATCGTCCGGCCTATATTCCTGCTTATGTGCGTCGTTATCCATTCCTGCTGGCGAAGCTGCGTCCAGACACTGATGAGCTGTCCTTGTGCTTTGACCCATTGTCAGGCGCAGTCGGTGAGTTCGAAGAAGGCACGCCTTTGTTTGAAGATGGCAAGCCGACCGAAAACACGCAGGCGATTTTGAAGTTCTGTGAAGATTTTGAAAATGCGGGTGTGCAAACACATGCGTTCGTTGAAGAACTGCAAAAGCTTGACCTGTTGATGGATGGTGAAGTGTCCATTCAGCAAGAAGGTCAGGAACAGCCCTATATCTACCGTGGCTTCAAAATGATTGACGAAACCAAACTGCGCGATTTGCGTGGCGACACCGTCCGCAAACTGAACCAGAACGGCATCCTTGCACTCATCCATGCCCATCTGTTCTCATTGCAGCTGATGCGGGAAATATTTGCAGTTCAGGTTGCACAAGGTAAGGTACCGCAGGTGACGGAACTGCCTTCGACCTAATCAGGCCAAATGCTTCATGCCGTCACTGTCCATCGGGGGAAGTGACGGCATGGCAAAATACAGTAAAATCGCGATCCTATTTCACTGGCTGATTGCCATATTGATCGGTGCCAACATCTTGTTGGCAAATCTGGCTGAAGATCTGCCCCGCGCCGCACGCGCCGCCTATATGAGCCCGCACAAGGCCATTGGCATTTCCATACTGATACTGACCGTTGGCCGCATTTTATGGCGCCTTAGCCACCGTCCGCCTGCATTGCCTGACAGTGTCACGGGTTGGCAGGCCAAAGCCGGCCATAGCGTCCATATTATATTCTATGTCCTGATGATCGTTATGCCGCTGACGGGTTGGCTGATGATCGGCGCCAATGGGAAAGCTGCGCCAGTTGATTTCTTTGGCCTGTTCACGCTCGATATGGCCGTTGGCAAAAACGCGATGCTGGCGGAGATTGGTCACGAAGCCCACGAACTCTTGGCGACGCCGCTTCTGGTTCTTATCGGCTTGCACGTTCTGGGCGCGTTGAAGCATCAGTTCATAGACAAGATGCCATTTGTGCAACGGATGTGGCCCTAAACCCGCATTGGCGCTGTCAACTTGGCTATTTCGAACAATTGCCCGCGCGGATGGCTCGCCTCAACGACATTGGGGACAGAATAATTTCGTCCTGACTTGAAACTGCAATGCCAAGGTCCCATTCTTGGTGCTGGACGGAGACATCCCCTCCCGTTTCTGTCCAGCGATGTCCCTATGGGGCATCAACTCCCTGAACCTAGGCCACCCCGGAGCATTCCGGGGTGGTTTTTTTATGCGAATCGGCGGGGTTATTCCGCGGCAATCAATGCCGACGAACCAAGCGCTTCGTCCGCCAATGCCTCTATTAGTCCGGGTATCAGTAGCTTCAGTGGCTCAATGCCAGCGGCGGGTTGGCGCAAATCTGCGTCAAGGTACAGCGACCGATCCACTTCCAACTGAATGGCATGAATATTTGCGCGCGGCTTGGCATGGCGGCGCAAGATATAATCCCCGGCATATGGGTGATTGAGCGCGGCGGTAAACCCCTGCCCCTGCAAACGCGACATCAGCAGCTCGGCATATTGTGAAGATGCGCTTTTCCCGAATCGGTCGCCGACGACAAATTGTGGCCCCGTACCCGACGGCGCATTGCGGATGGGCGGCATGCTGTGCAAATCGAGCAAAATAGCGACCCCGAACTTTTGCCGCATAGTTTCAAGCACATTGGACACGGCCTGATGATAAGGGCGGTGCAGCGCGGCAATCCGGTCGTTGATGTCGTCTAAAGTGAACTGGCGTTTCCACAAATCCCCCTCGCCCGACAATCGGCGCGGCACAAGGCCAAGGCCGCCGCGCTGCTTCACGCCGGGCGCCGGATAATCCGCGCGCTGTGCGCCTTCGACCATCTCGACGTCGATGTCCTGTTCATCGCGGTTAAGGTCGATCCATGCCCGCGCACGATGCGCAACGATCACAGGATGGCCAAACTGCACCGACCGACGCACCAGCAGGTCGGCATATCGGTCCTCAAGCCGCACCAGCGATGCCGGCGGCAAACGCAGGGCATCAAACACAGCAGCGGGATAGTCCCGCCCGGCATGCGGGACGGACAGCAGGACAGGCACGGAAAAATTCTCCGTCCCCCACATTGCAAATCCGTTTGCCGATATGTCCAATGCGCCCTCGTTAACCAGAGAAAATATGTTGTTGGCAGGTTTTGCGCAAAATGGTGCAAAAAAATTAAATCTCTGCAATTATAGAGACGGGCGAAACAGCGCCTCAGCGCTTCAAAGATGTTTTAAGGACCCTTTATGACTCGAATACTGCTCGCCGAAGATGAACAGGCCATGCGCGAATATCTTGCGCGCGCGCTCGAACGTTCCGGCTATGAAGTTGTCGCGGTCGACCGGGGTACAGATGCGGCGCCCTTGCTTGAGAAGGAGCATTTCGACCTGCTGCTGACCGATATCGTCATGCCGGAAATGGACGGAATTGAGCTCGCGCGCCATTGCAACCGCGTCTCACCCGCCACTGAAGTCATGTTCATCACGGGCTTCTCCGGCGTGGCCTTGCGCGCTGGCGAATCGATGCCCAGCGCTAAAGTTCTGTCCAAACCCTTCCATCTCAAAGACCTCGTCCTTGAAGTGGAGCGTCTTTTTGCCAAGGAAAGTTTTGGCGAACTGAAATAGGCTTGAATGATATGGTAAGCCCAGCTAGAGGCTGCCGAAGAGTGGGCGTATAGCTCAGCGGTAGAGCACTGCATTGACATTGCAGGGGCCGCAAGTTCAAACCTTGCTACGCCCACCATTTAAAAACCCCGCCGTCCCGATGGAACGGCGGGGTTTTTTAATTTTGCCCCCCTCAACGCACAAACCGCGCGCTATGTCGCCCGCCGGCTTGGCGCGGTGCCGTACCAGCGTTTGTAGGCGCGGGTGAAGGCGCTGAGTTCGCTGTAGCCAAGCAAGAATGCGATTTGACTGAGCGAGCGCGTGTCTTCCAGGAAGTAGACCGCACACATATCGGTGCGGACGAGGTCAAGCAGGTCGCGAAACGGCATGCCTTCCTCTAACAGCTTCCGGCGCAAGCTGCGTTCACTCATGCCAAAGGACGCCGCCAGCCGGTCAAGTGTTGGTGGCGATTTGTCGAGTTCGCTGGTGAGATAAAAATAGCTGAACGCCAGATGCGTCTTGCCTTGGACCATCCATTCTGCCGGCCGTTGATAACGCGCGACTGCCGCGTCCAACAACGCCTTGTTGGCAAAAGGCGACGGACGAAACACCTGCCGCCCCGCAATTTCCATACGCGTGGACGGCATCCCGAACTGCACCGCGCAGCCAAAAGCAGCTTCATATCGTGTTACGGCAAATTGCGGCTGATGCTGGAAATGCACCGATTGCAGCAATGGTGGCTCGCCCAACACCTGCCGCGACAAACGTGCATATGTTGCGACAGAAAATTCGACGAAAGTGGCGTATTCGTTGATCCGATCTGCAGGACACTCCCACAGGAAATAGGGTGGTTTGCCCGATGCGCTGAACCGTGTTTTGACCATTGTCTGGCGCAGCGCCTGAATATGGATATGGGCGTTAATCACCGACCCCAAGTCGGTTGCCAAACGCGTGGCGAAACCGAAGTCCGAAAAATTCTGCATCCCCGCTGTCTCGCCAAGGCGCAAATGGACAGCGGGATCATTAAAATGCGATTGAAGCATCTTGAAAAAACGGATCGCTGCCGGCGCGGAAATACGGCTGAACGGGTTGCGCAGGCGGGTCTCGTCAAGGCCAGTTGCCGCAAGTAGGGCACGCCTATCCCCGCCCTCGGCCACCGCAGCGCGCAATATGCGCACCGCAAGATTGGCGGACATGGTGTTGGGCGCGATGGCCGTGCCATCCCTCAACAAAAGATCAATCCAACTGAAAATAGCACGCTCCCGGATGACGACGGAACTAGGTTCAACACGCCGCTGCGGGTAACGCAAGCGCGATTTCCGCCGCGCCTTGCGACTTCAAATTTCTCTCGCTAAGTCAACGCCATGAACCTCGCATCACTCCTTGCCCAATTCGAACACGGCGCCACGTCGCACAAGATATCCATTCCCGCCAGCTGGCACCAAGGACGCACGTCTTATGGTGGCTTAAGCTCAGCTTTGGCCTATCAAGCGGCGAAGTTGACGGCAGAGGATTTGCCACCACTCCAGTCCGCACAAATCGCAT
>JBKBTH010000335.1:0-2511 GCA_046290915.1 Sphingorhabdus sp. | reverse complement strand
AACCTTTCCTTCACTATTCCGCAGGGTGGAATCGTGGGCGTCATTGGTCCGAACGGCGCGGGTAAATCGACGTTGTTCCGTCTGATCACGGGTCAGGAAGTTCCAGACTCCGGAGAAGTCGATATCGGTGAAACCGTTCGTTTGGGCTTTGTTGACCAGAGCCGAGATGATCTTGACCCCAACAAAAACGTCTGGGAAGAAATTTCCGGCGGCGCAGACTTTATGAAATTGGGCAAGCATGAGACGCCAACGCGTGCTTATGTTGGCGCGTTCAATTTCAAAGGCACTGACCAACAGAAAAAGGTTGGACTATTGTCGGGCGGTGAACGTAACCGCGTGCACATGGCGAAGATGTTGAAAGAAGGCGGCAACGTACTTCTGCTCGATGAACCTACCAACGATTTGGACGTCGAAACACTCTCTGCACTTGAAGAAGCGCTTGAAAGCTTCGCCGGTTGCGCTGTGGTCATCAGCCATGATCGCTTCTTCCTTGACCGTCTTGCAACGCATATCTTAGCGTTTGAAGGCGACAGCCACGTCGAATGGTTCGAGGGCAACTTTGAGTCTTATGAAGAAGACAAAATCGCCCGCCTTGGCGACGAAGCAACCCGTCCACATCGTGCAACCTATAAGAAGATGACGCGTTAATGGTCACATGAAGCGTACCCTCCTTGTCAACAACAGCAACAGCGGCAACGCCAATGCATTGGAGGAGGGCGCTTTGGCCTCTGCGCTTGAGGCTGCGGGTTTTGATATCGTTGCCAGTGCTTCTTTGCCCGACGATGACCTACCTTCGTTATCAGATCTCGCGACTCTGAAAATCCAGACGCTGGCGATTTGTGCGGGTGACGGAACGGTCAGCAGCATGTGCGCGAAACTTGCTGGATGGTCAGGCGATGTTCTGGTCCTGCCCGGCGGGACGATGAACTTGCTTTCGAGGCATTTGCATGGCGAACTTAATCTGACCGAAATACTCGAACTGCTGCCCTCCTTAAGTAAGGAGGCCAGGCCTGTGCCGATAATTAAGGCAGATGGGCACGAGATATACACTGGCCTGACAGTTGGCCCCTCCACGCATTGGGGAGAAGTACGCGAAGGCATTCGTCAGGCTGATTTATCCAGCCTGCCTGAAACCGTCAGCGCAGCATGGACCGAAACTTTGGGCGAGGAGGGGGTTTGGCTGGAAAATTCCCCGCGCAAGCCATATGCAGGTATCTTCATCGAACCATTTGATGCCGAAAATATGTCTATCATTGCATTTAGGGCGAACAGCGTTGGCGACATGGTCAATCATGGCCTTGCTTGGCTCCGCAGGGACTTCCGCGAAGGGCCGAGGGACGAATTGGGCACGATGGCGTGCGCAACCGTCGTTGGCGATCATAAGGAAACGGGCATCCTCGTTGATGGCGAATATGAAGACAGTACGCTTCCGCTGACATGCACATCATCGATGTCGTCGGTTCGTTTTCTGCGGATCGCCCCGTGAAATTGCTAGTGCGGGCTGCTGCCATGTTAGCGCTTTGCACAGCTCCGGCCGCAGTAGCTTCGCCTCTCACAAATTGGACCAAGGTTCAGCCGCAAGCACTTATTGCTCTGGACGATGACGTCGCACGGAACATGTCGAAGGAAGGGTTTTTCGACGGCATTGGTATAAGCCAATACCGGTTCTCCGAGAATGGCTTCGACTGGCACCTCGTCCGTTTTTCGCGGGTCGACGACGCTGAGGGACCGACGTGGGTCGTTCCCCATGATGACGAGAATGCTGCATTTGACGCAATGATCGCTGCCGTAAAACAATATGGCGGAGTGGGTGTTTCTGTGAACTCTGGGCCAGGGAGTGCGCGTCGTCAGTCTGGAATGGGCGTATGTGGTGTGCGAGCGACGACGGTTGAAAGTTGCGACCCCAATCGGAACTTTGATGCAGGAGCGCCGATTTTTACAGCGGCCCATATTGGCCTATTTAAGCCCAATCAGCCAGTCATAGCATTACACACCAACGGCCACGGATTTACCGGCGATGGCAAAGGCGGCCGAGGGGACATAACCATTTTGGATCGTGAAGCTTACGCCCGCGGTCAAATCGTTGCGCGTCGAAATGGACGTCTTGCCGTCAACGCTCGCCACGAAATGGATAACGCCGATACATTGGCGCTGACGGCATTTCTGGCCAAAAATGGCGGACCATCTGAAAATGATAATGCGTGCGGCTTGGCCATGTCACAGGCCGGCGTCCATTTTTGGCATGAACCCGTCCGGGTAAGTGATGGGTCGCTTTCAAACTATCTGGCAATTAACCGGCCTGACACTCCATATTTGAATGCAGAAAGCCGGGTGGAAATTGATCTTGCCGTTGCTGCAGGTCGGCATGCAATCATGATTGCGACCTATCTAAACGAATGCCGCACGTCAGGGAATCAACCAAGTCCCAAGCCATAGATTCCGTGCCTGATCCCAATGCCAGCGCGCGCGCCTGTGCCCGGGGTTGGCCAGATACAGCCATTCCAGACTGTC
>JBKBTH010000334.1:0-2516 GCA_046290915.1 Sphingorhabdus sp. | reverse complement strand
GGAAATACGCCAATATTTCAAATTGGCACGCTCCCTGCAAAGTGTCTTGCAAGCCGGAACATCGTCGGCATTATAAAAGGGAAGAAACAACATGCGTAAAGATATCGGAACCAGCAACAACGTAAACGGGAACGAAAGCCGTCTATGGCTGGCAGTCGCACTGTCCGTGTCGATGATCTTCACCAGCTATGCCGTTTCCGTTCTAAACCATCACAATGACGGTGAGGTGAACGTCCAAAACTACACCCATCGGCCAATCGTTGTCAGCTATCTTGCCTGAGAACGATAGCCTGCGACCGGAGTACCCCAGCTCCCCCCCTACCTCCCCAAGGTACCCGGTCGCCCCCTTTTTATCTGAAGTCGCCAATAAACATTATCGGAGTTACCCAATGGGCATATTTTCAAGAACCCGCGATATCATCGCCGCCAACGTCACGGACTTGCTCGACAAGTCGCAGGACCCGGCAAAGATGATCCGCATGATCATCCTGGAAATGGAAGAGACGTTGGTTGAGGTCCGCGCTTCCGCAGCTCGGACAATTGCTGACCAAAAGGAACTGCGCCGTCACATCGACAAGCTCAATACGCTTGAAGCTGACTGGACCGACAAGGCGCACCTCGCGCTTTCGAAAGGCCGTGATGATCTGGCGAAGGCCGCTTTGGTTGAAAAGCGCAAAGCCACCGACATGAAAGAGCAGCTGACTGCAGAAGTCAGCGTTTTGAACGATGCATTGAAGGCATCAGAGCAGGACATTCACAAGCTGCAGAAGAAGCTCGCCGACGCGCGCAGCCGCCAGAACGCGTTGATGACTCGCCTCGAAAGCGCCGAGAACCAAGTGAAGCTGCGCACGATGTACAATGGCGACAAGGTTCGCGAAGCATTCTCGCGCTTTGACGTACTTGAACGGCGCGTGGACGAAGCGCAGGGCTATGCGGACTCATTGTCCATCGGCTCGGATGCCCCACGCAGCTTGGGCGACGAAATCGCAGCGCTTGAGACCTTCGACGTCGTCGACGCCGAGCTTGAGGAAATGAAAAAGGCCATGAAGGCTGACCAGAAAAAGGAAGCTTAAGCCATGGAAGACGTTTTAGTCCCAGTCGGTGTCGTCGGGATGCTGTTTGTCGCACTCCCATGGCTCGTACTTCATTATGTCACCAAATGGAAAACTGCAGCGACATTAACAAATGACGATGAGCGGATGCTTGGCGACATGCACGATTTGGCCCGCCGGTTAGAGGATCGCCTCGATACCGTTGAGCGACTGGTCGCCCAGGAAAATCCGGAATGGCAACCACGTCGCATCGATCATGAAACACAAGATTTCGATCCCGAAAACATCCGCAGGCTGGAAAGGAACCGCTAAAATGGCTGGTACACATACCAAATTCTATCTCGATAAGATGAATGCGAAATGGAAAGGCGTTTGCGCCGGGATTGCCGACTATACCGGCGTGGATGTTCTTTGGGTACGGCTTGGCGCAGTGATGCTCACCCTGATGGGTGGCTTTCCCTGGACGCTGATCGCCTATGTCATCACCGCCTGGATGGCCAATCAGAAGCCAGTGCATCTATACACCGACGACCGTGAAGACCAGAAATTCTGGCAGGGCGTACGTCAGTCGCCTGCCCGCACAACACGCGACATTCGTTCACGTTTCCGGGAAATCGACCATCGGTTGGCCGAAATGGAAACTTACTATGTCAGCAACAACAAGCAACTGGCCGACGAAATCGAGAGCCTTCGCTGAACAGCGACATTCTGGAGGGAAAAAATGATGTTCACACTTATCGTTCTGGGGCTGATTGCCTGGTTTGCATATCGCCACTTCGCACAGAAGAAACGCCAAGCTGATCGCCGCAACTGGAGTGTTGATTTTCGCGACACCCCAATCCGTCCAGTAACGCGCCGCCTGCCATGGAGAGAATTCAAATGAGCTTTGGTGGACCCAATTTCATCGTTGCAATCATAGCGCTGATGACAGTCGGTTGGCTGATCAACAACTGGATCCGCGCCAAACATGGCTATCCGTTGGAGGACGAATGGGGCGGAAAGACCGCCTTGACGGACGGCGACTATCCAGACGCCGAGCGAAAAATAATGCTTCTGAGCAACGAAAATGAAACGCTGAACGGCAAGATTGGTCATCTTGAGGACCGGGTCGCTGTCTTGGAACGGATCGTCACGGATAAGGCCGGACGCCTTTCGGAAGAGATCGAAAACCTGCGCTAATTTTGGAGGTACATAATGGACATCAACCCACTTCTTATCCCCATTCTCGGTATCAGCTGCGGCTTGCTTGCAATATTCTCCGGCGCGATAGTTCGTCCCTGGCTGAAGTTGAAAGAGCGCCAGATGGAACTGAATGCAAACAACATCGCTGAAAAGGCTGCGCAATATGCCGCCGACAAAGGTCGCCTGGAAGAGCGCGTCGCCGTTCTGGAACGGATTATCACTGACCAAGGCTACAGCCTGGCCAAAGAAATTGAAGAACTACGCAGCTTGCCGCCACGGCAG
>JBKBTH010000333.1:0-2542 GCA_046290915.1 Sphingorhabdus sp. | reverse complement strand
CAGCCCGTGTACTTCTGCCCCTTGGTCAAGCAAGATTTTTGCCGTTGCCTCACCCATGCCTGAGAAGCATCCGCTGACGACAACGCGCTTGCCTTTATATCCTAACAGATCGCTCATCTTGAAAACCCCGCTTTCGTTGTTGTGGTAATCTTTCGCAGGGTGCGGCTCGCCTAGCAACTGGATACCTACCAAATCGTCGTGGCGATAAGGCTGAGATAGGCTTTGGCTTAGCAATCCGGTGCGCTAAGTCTTAGTCAACGACTGAAGGGAAGAACCGCATGAAATGGCAGCGCTCGCGCATCCGCCTCGACAAGGACAATCGGGCATTCTGGACCGGAGGCGCGGACGCCAAACTCCACCTTCACAGATGCAACGATTGCGACGGCTTCAACCACCCGCCGCGCGAGTTTTGTCGCCATTGCCAATCGGAGAATGTCGCGCCTTTTGCTGTCTCGGGCGCAGGCGTGATCGATACCTACACTGTTAATCACCAGAAATGGGCGCCCGACATGGAAGTTCCCTTCGTGATTGCGCGGGTGAGGTTGGACGATGCGCCGGGGGTTTATCTGACGACGAACATCGTCAATTGCCCGGTCGACAGCGTGGATATTGACGACAAAGTGCAGGTCGTATTCGAGGAGCAAGACGGCATCTGGTATCCTCTGTTTGAGAAAGTTGCCTGAACATGGGACGCGAAGCATATATTAGTGGTGTGGGGATATCGGAAGTTGGCGTTAGGCTGACTCGTTCGCCTTTGGGGCTGACCATGGACGCGATCAAAGAAGCGATCGACGATGCCGGATTGACGTTTGACCAGATTGACGGTGTGTCGACCTATCCCGGCAAGATGCAAACCTTCCTGGGTTTTTCCCCCATCGGTGTCGATGAGGTGATTGAGGCGTGCGGGTTAAAGACCCGCTGGCATACAGGAGCCGCAGAAGCAACGGCGCAGCTTGGCGCGATCGCTGATGCGGCAGCCGCAGTCCGGTCTGGATTGGCGCGGCATGTCATCTGTTTTCGCACTGTGTACGAGGCAGCGGCAATGGCGCGGCCCGAGGAATTCCCACCACTCGAACGACGCAAGGACGTGACTGGAAACTCGCAATGGGTGTCGCCGTTCGGCGCTTTTTCTGCGGCCTGCTGGACTGCTCAGTTCGCGATGCGGCATATGAAGCGTTACGGCATGACCCGCGAGCAACTCGCGCAGGTGGCGATAAACGATCACCGCAATGCCGTGCTAAATCCGCGTGCCATTGTACGGGAACCGCTGACGATGGACACGTATATGGCAGCGCGGCTTATCACTACGCCGTTTTGCTTGTATGATTGCGACCGCTTTACAGATGCCTCGACCGTCGTAATCGTTTCTGCGGGCGATGCGCTTGACGAGGTCACGGCCACCCCAATCCGCATTGCGGCAACCGCCGGCTCTTGTGAGCGTTACAGTTGGGATCAGGCCGAATGGGCCGCGGCGTATCCGACAGGCCGCGATCTTTGGAAAAATACCGATTACACCGCCAAAGACCTCGATACCGTCCAGCTTTATGACGGCTTCGCTTTTCAACCAATTACGTGGCTCGAAGGCCTTGGCATCTGCGAGGTCGGCGAAGGCCATAAGTTCATCGAAGGCGGCACGCGCATTGCGCTTGATGGCGAACTACCGATGAACACCGGTGGCGGACAATTGGGCTGGGGGCGGCTGCACGGTTTTGGTTATGCCTATGAAAGCGTCGTGCAATTGCGCGGGCAGGGCGGCGCACGGCAGATCAAGGGCGACCCGAAGCTCGCAGTGGCAACCTCGGGCGGTGGCCCGATGGCTGCTGCACTGCTGCTCGCCCGCGATTAACTCCTGGTTACCAGACCAGGGGAACTGACTCAGGCCCGATAACACCTCCGGGCCGATAAATCGTCTCTGCACCCGGCTTTACCTTGAAATCAGGAATGCGTTTCAGCCATTCCTGTAGCGCAATCTTTATCTCCAGTCGTGCGAGATGCGCTCCCATGCAGCTATGAACGCCCACCGTGAACGCCAAAATGATCTTCTTTGGACGGTGGAAATTGACCTCGGTGGGATTAGGAAAGACGTCAGGATCGAAATTGCAGGCGGGCAGAATGCTGGTTATTTTGTCGCCCTTTTTAAGCTTTACGCCGCGCATTTCTATATCCTGCGCTACGGTGCGTCCTGAGAACGTAACCGAGAAAACGCGCAGCAATTCTTCAACCTGCGCGTTGATGTTATCGGGGTTATCAATAATTTCCTGACGTCGATCCGGGTTATTCGCAAGCCAAAGCCACATATTGTTGAGGGTGGCAAACACGGTGTCGAGACCGGCGATAAAAAGGAATGTCACGAAGCCGAACGCCTCTTTCTCCGAAATCGGCTTGCCGTCAATTTCGGCATGGACGATGCGGCTGACCAGCCCGTCATCCGGGTTGGCCTGCTTGTCGGCAATCGCAGTTTTCAGATAGTCGCCTATCGTTTGCAGCGTCTGTCCCATGATAGCACGGTCGTTTTATTGGAGAAGCGCCATCGCCCACCTAA
>JBKBTH010000332.1:0-2552 GCA_046290915.1 Sphingorhabdus sp. | reverse complement strand
GCCGCAGCCATTGCCATGATGCGTGCCTCGTCAAGTTTCAGGCGGTCAAGCATTGCCGGTGACAGGCCGGCCTTTGCCCCCGCCGCCACGTCGACTGCATTCGCCGTCAGAATGTCCTTCGACTGGTCGCGCAGTGCCTGCGCTGCATAGCGCAATGCATTTGCCTTCGCCCCGTCGTCCGCCGCTGCCAACAGCCGCGACGCAGCGCGCGCTTTGGTGGCTATCGATGCCATCAGGGCAGTGTAATCCGTCATCATCTCAACTCGTAGAGAAGTGACCGCAAAAGGGAAAGTAGCCGTTCATTTCCCCCTCAACAGATCGCTCAATAGAGCGAATCGCCGGAAAAGCGTTGATTTTACGACATTTTACGGAACTTTTCCGTAACAAGCCTGCATCGATAGTTCACGATTCATGACATTCGGATAACGTTTTCCGCAACTCACCGTGTGACTCTTTCGACTCGTCACGAGTCCGGCGCAGCTGATTCGCTCGCGGCAAATTGCTCTGCTAGGGGCGCCTTACAAATTATAACGGGGTGGGTCGTGTCGCTTAAAACCAGAATGTCCGGTTGGAAAAGCCGGATAGCTGGATGGTTTATTGACCGCGAATTTTTCATGCGGGCCAATGGCCAAGTCCGGTTCTTAAAACTATCCGCGCAGCTTCAACGCCGCGTTGCTGGGACAGTCGCGTCCGTCATTGGCCTTTGGGTTGTCGTGACGCTGGGCATGGCTATCAACCAAGTCAGTGTCACCGCGCAACAAATGGCGCTGAGCCAGCAAGAAGCGAAGATTGAATCAGCCGAAGAGCGCGTCGCCAATTATCGCGGCTCAATCGATGAAGTGACCAAAGATCTCGAACGCCGGCAGAAAATGCTGGAGAGCCTGAGCGATCAATATCTGGGCGAACTGCCCGCAGCCAATACGCAAACGCCCGCGACAGATAAGCCGAGCGTTGAAGACGAAGCTGTGAAGACTATCAGCTTTATGGTGCCTGAGGCTGCTGGCCTCGCCCGTATTGAAGCCCGCCAGATCCTGTTTGCCGAAAGAATGACCAAGGTTGCGTTGGCCCGTACATCAAAAGCAGAAGCCGCCATCCGCCAGTTCGGGCTCAATCCCGAGGTGCTGGCGCGTCAGGCACGCAGTGCACAGGGTGGCTTGTTCGAGCCATTTTTCGGCAGCGCCAAAAAAGATGTCCGCGACCCGCGCTTTTTGAAACTGGCCGCGTCGCTTGGCCGCATGGATGCCATGGAGCGCGCGCTGGCGGCGATTCCAACCTCCATGCCCGCCGCAGTGATGATGATGTCGAGTGGCTTTGGTTTTCGCAGCGATCCTTTCACCGGTGCGGGCGCGATGCATGCCGGTTTGGATTTTAAGGGCCCAGTGGGCACGCCAATCCTCGCCGCAGCTGAAGGTCGCGTGACTTTTGCAGGTTTTCACGGCGGTTACGGCAACACTGTCGAAATTACGCATGCCAACGGGCTGCTAACGCGTTATGCTCATCTTTCCGGATTGAACGTCGCACAAGGCCAGATGGTCGAACGCGGCGTGCAAGTCGGACGAATGGGAAGCACAGGTCGATCGACGGGCAGCCATTTGCATTTCGAGGTCCGTCTGAATGGTCAGGCGATCAACCCGAGAAAGTTTTTGGAGGCAAATGCTGATGTTCTCAAAGTCCAAACAGTCGCCGGAAACCGCGCCGACAACGCCGCAAAGGAATAACAACGTGCGCAATGGTTCCGGTCATACATTTTCCATCATCGCTTCCGATGTTGAAATCGTCGGCAACCTCACCGCCCGCGTGGATTTGCACGTCGATGGCAAGGTGCAGGGCGACGTAATTTGCGGCAATCTGGTGCAAGGCGAAGGCAGCATCATCGCGGGCAAGGTCATCGCTGAGTCAGCAAAGCTGTCCGGCCATGTCGAAGGTTCGATTGAAGCCAATGATCTGGTGATCGAGTCCACCGCGCGTATCATCGGCGATGTCGTTTACACCAACCTGACGATTGCCCCCGGTGGCCAGATTGAAGGCAAGTTCCGGCACAAATCATCCGGCGGCGCCCCCAGCATCGCGCGTACCACCGTGAACGTCAGCCAGCTTGGCGAGCCGTTGGTTCTTGGGGCTGATTCAAAGGTCGCATAAGCGATTTCCAACACGCGCATTATTATTTCCTACAAAATCGGCACGCGGCCTGACGAAGGAAAAAGGGGGACGGCCGGCGCGGAAGCGCTGGTGCGTGCTTCCGGCTGATGGCGTTGGTTGATTAAGGCCCGCTTGTTCCATCAGGCTATTGCCCCGGGCCGCCTTTATCTGGCTGGCATGTTTTCCTTCGGGGTAAAGGTTCGTAAAACCCCAAAGGCTGTCCGCAAGGACAGGACGGTTCCCCGCCACACCCAGCCATGTTTGCGCTGTTCAGAGCTTGATGCAACAGGCCCTTTTTTGAGGCTGAAGCACGCACCCTATCGCGCCGACCGTGCCAACGGGTTTCCCCGCCAGCGTTCCCGACATCCCGACCCGCGTTCTAGACCGCTGCCTGAATGACGCGACTTAAGTAA
>JBKBTH010000331.1:0-2592 GCA_046290915.1 Sphingorhabdus sp. | reverse complement strand
ATGCCGCGTTGCAGACCAGAACATCGACCTTGCCAAATGCCTTGCGGGTTTCATCGACAAGGTTTTGCAATGACTCTTTGGACGAGAGGCTTGAGGCCACCGCAATCGCAGCGCCCGGATGCTTGGCATTGATACCAGCAGCGACTTTTTCGCAATCTTCAATATTCCGGCTGGAAATCGCAACCTTTGCGCCTTGAACGGCCATTTCCTCCGCAATCGCCTGGCCAATGCCACGCGATGAACCTGTTATGATTGCGACCTTATTGGTCATATCGAATAATGACATTGATCTCTCTCCAGCTCCTTCCACCAGCGGGAAGGATTTATTATTTTAGGCTCCAGCCTGCTCGGCAAATTTCCATGCGGATTGCGCGAGCGGAAACACGCGTTCGGCCATAGCTTGCGCATGTGACGAACTTGCGGTGCCGTCTATCACGCGTTTTTTGATGCCTTGAATGATTCCTGCCAGACGGAAGAAATTATAGGCAAAGTACCAATTCATATCGGGCACACCATCGCGGTTGGTTGCCGCGCAATAGCGTTCGACCATCGCGTCGAGTTCCGGAATGCCGAGCGCGGCGCGGTCCAAATCCATGACGCCTGAACGCCCTTCATTCTGCGTGACCCATGCCATGGCGACATAGGTGAAGTCCGCCAGCGGATCACCCAGCGTTGAAAGTTCCCAGTCGAGCACTGCCCGCACGACGGGCTCCTTTGCATCGAAGATCATATTGTCGATGCGATAGTCACCATGGACGACACTTATGCGTGTTTGCTCTGGCAACGTCTTGGGCAGCCATTCGATCAGCCGCTCCATTTCGGGCATGACTTCGGTTTCTGCCAAGCGATATTGCTTTGTCCAGCGGTCAACCTGACGCCCGAAATAATTGCCGGGTTTGCCAAAATCGGACAGGCCAGCGGCGTCGACATCAATATTGTGCAATGCCGCCAGCGTGTCGATCATCGCTTCATACGTTGCTTGGCGTTCGGCCGGGTTCGACCCCGGCATTGCGCCGTCCCAGATCGTGCGGCCTTCGACCATGTCCATGATGTAGAACCAGCTGCCGATGACGCTGTCGTCGGTGCACAGGCCATAAGGTTTGGCGACTGGAAAGCCTGTGGGATGAAGTCCGGCAATGACCTTATACTCGCGGTCCACGGCATGCGCGCTGGGCAACAAAACGCCCAATGGCTTGCGGCGAAGCACATAAGACCCGCTTTTCGCGTTGAGCCGGTAGGTCGGGTTTGACTGCCCGCCTGCAAACTTCAACGCTTGTACTGGCCCTTCAAACCCGGCGACATTAGCGGTCATCCACTCAGCGAGCTTGGCCTCATCCAATATGTCCGCGCCCGTCGGCGCAACGGTTCCGGTGAACGCTGTCTGTGCGTCAATCGGTGTCGGCGCTGCGCTCATTGGTCGAATACGATGACCGACCGTGCGGCATCACCGCGCTTCATCTGGTCAAAGCCTTCGTTGATCCGCTCCAGCGGAATAGTTTCCGAAACGATGCTGTCGAGATCGAGCATGCCGCGCATGTAGAAATCCACGAGGCGCGGAATATCCACAGGAAAGCGGTTGCCGCCCATGATCGCACCTTGAAGCTTTTTGCCCGACAGCAAGTCCATTGCGGACAAGCCAACCGAATGCTGCAACGGCATCATGCCCAGGATCGTCGCTGTCCCGCCGCGCTTGAGCGACTTGACGGCAAGCTCACCCGATGCCGGACGACCCACAGCTTCAATCGCATGATCGACGCCGCCCTTGGTCAATTCCTGAATTTGCTTGGCTGCATCAGCATCCATTGGGTCGATGACATCTGTCGCACCCAGCTTCATCGCCAGTGCACGCTTTTCAGGCATGGGGTCCGCAGCAATGATGCGGCCAGCGCCGGCAATTTTCGCTGCGTTAATGGTCGCAAGACCAACGCCGCCACAGCCGATAACGGCAACCGTTTCACCGGGCGTTACTTTGCATGCATTGAAAATGGTGCCGGCGCCGGTGGTCACGGCGCAACCAATGACAGACGCCTTGTCGAGCGGCATATCGGGGTTAATCGCGACGCATGCATGTTCATGCACCAGCATCATTTCGGCATAAGCCGACAGATTCAGCATTTGGTTGACGATGCTGCCGCCGGGCCGTGTCAGACGCGGGGCTTCACCGGGCTTGCGCCGGGTTTCGCCGCCAAGGCACAAGGACATCCGGCCGGTGACGCAATATTCGCAATGGCCACAGAACGCGCTCAGGCAAGTGACAACGGCATCGCCGACCTTAACCGTGCGCACTTCGCTGCCCACTGCCTCGACAATGCCCGCTGCCTCATGACCCGGAATCGCGGGCAGGGGGTGCGGATATGTGCCTTCGATGAAATGCAGGTCGCTATGGCAAAGCCCGCAGGCCGCGGTGCGGATAAGCACCTCATGCGGCCCTGGGTTTGAAATGTTGACCTGTTCAATCTGAAGCGGTTTGCCCGCTTCGATCAGGACTGCCGCTCTCACCGGGCTACCCCCATGTCACCGCTCGACATGCCTTCTTTGCCGCGGCCTCCATGCTTGCCCAATTCCATACGGGCAATGGCACGTGCGTGCACT
>JBKBTH010000330.1:0-2644 GCA_046290915.1 Sphingorhabdus sp. | reverse complement strand
CGCCCCATACGTCCGCCGCCCGCAACAAAATGCTCGCCCGAAACCGGGCAACTTTCATGCACCAGCCATACCACCATGGGCGCGACCAGCTCCGGCTCCAACGGCGGGTAAGAGCTGGTATCCAGCCCGTCGGCCATGCGCGTGACCGCTGCTGGAATAATGGTGTTGGAATGAATTCCATGATCACCGCCTTCCAGTGCAATCACATTATTCAGACCCATCAATCCGGCTTTTGACATGCCGTAATTGACGGTTGTCTGGCTGCCGTAAAGCCCGCTACACGACGCCGTCAACACGACACGACCATATTTGGCGGCAATCATGTGCGGCATCGCGGCCTTAGCAAGGTAAAATCCGCCCTTGAAATGCACGTCCGTTACCGCGTTGAAATCGTCGATGCTTAAGTCGGCAATCATACCATAGCGGACATTACCGGCGTTGTGGATCAGGATGTCAATGCGGCCCCATTTCTGAATCGCACTCTGAATGATGGCCGCTGCACCCTCTGGTGTCGCCACCGATTCTGCACAGGAAATAGCTTCACCGCCGGCCGCGTCGATTTCGGCGACCACGTCGTCAGCCGCATTGGCGAGTATTTCGTCGCCGCGCGTAGCGCTGCCATTGTCGTTGACGACAATTTTGCAACCCCGCGCTGCGAGTAGCAAGGCATAGGAACGGCCCAACCCGCGTCCGGCTCCAGTGATCACGGCCACGCGGCCATCGAAACGTAACTCGCTCATTTGCTTTTCCTCATTCGTTCAATCAATCGGTGCCCAAATTGGCGAACCGCGGGTTGCGCGCGCCGATGGGATGACGGTTCCGTCCACATCGGTAATTCCATATTCCTGCGCCAGTTCTGCTGTTACAAATTCCCCCCCGGACCGTTTCATGACCTCAGGATCGGAGGCAAGCGCAGCAATGACGCGGCCGGGATGTTCGACTGAACTACCTTTTTGATTGGTGATCGACGCAGTCATCTTGCCGGCCATTTTGGCGAAATTATCCTTCGCCTTTTCGGTCATCGTTAGCCCCTGCCACAGTGTCAACGCCGCGACATTATGCGGCTTCAACTCGACTGCCATGTCGCGCGACATGCGTCCTACGGCTGTTTTTGATGTGCCGAAAATAACGCCATAGGTGTAAGTGGTTGCAGCAAAACCCGAAATGGCAACGATCAGTCCGCTTTGCTGCGGGACCATGATCTGCGCTGCGTGCCAGGCGGCGACATAGTTGGAGCGAACGCCGACCTCCCACATTTCAAGGTTAGATAGTGGCTTTTCCCAAAAACCGCCGGGTTCAATCAGATCGTCCGAAAGCAGGAAGGCATTGTTGACGAGGATGTCGAGGCGGCCATGCTCGTCTCGGATTTTTGCAAACAGTGCGGCTACGGCTACGTCATCGGCATGGTCACATGCAACCGCCACGCCTTTGCCCCCCGCTGCGTCGCAATCAGCGGCCGTCTGGCCCACTGTTCCGGGGAGATAATAATCGCCTTCGTTGACAGTACGGCCGGTGGCGTAAACGGTTGCACCTTCGCGCGCGAGTGCAATGGCGATGCCCTTGCCGATCCCCCGGCTTGCACCGGTGACCAATGCGACTTTGCCGCTCAGCTTTTTAGGCATCAGGCGGCCGGACATAGGTGGCTTCATCCGCCGCCGGGCCATCGGGAAAAGCGCCGTAATTCGGCGTATCGGCAAAATGACCGGTCATATCGGGTGCCCCACGATACTTCATGCTCCAATGCCGCTTTTTGAAACACCAGCGGTCATTTTCTATAATATAATCATCATGATACCACCCGATAGTCATCGCCGTACTACCATCTTGCATCCGCGCAAACTCGGTCATGTTCAATCGACCCTGCGCGACACCTTCGCCAACTTCCAATATAGGCAAGCCAGTGATGATGTGAATGTGCGAACAGCGGCCCAGCATATTGCTGCAAGCCTCGCCAATATTCTCGCGTCCGGCGATCTCCACGCCCGCAATTTTCCAAAGTCCCTCGCTGGCAAAACAGCGTGCAAACTCAACAGCGTCCTGCCGCCAAACGGCATCGGCAAATCGGGCATGCAGTTGGCGGATGCCGACATCGGCTGCGATCAAGTCTGTCATTTGCACTTACTCCTCAACCTGCGTTCTAGCACTAGATTGGCAGGATAAATCTATCCGGCACAGTTCCGCTAGGGCATTAGCGCCACGGCGATGCACACTCTGCATAATCCGCTTGAGCGCACTCGTCGCTTACTGGCACTATGCATTCATGATGAGCAGAGGGAGATTACAGCGATGAGCGATACCAGAGAACTCGTGTCGTCTGCCGACCAATTGGAGGTGCCAGTCACCATAGGTACAGAGGCTTATTTGTCGATCGACTATGCCAAGAGCGAACGTGATCTACTTTGGCGCAAGGCTTGGCTGCAAGCGGGCAGGATAGAAGATATAATGGGTGAGGGCGACTTCATTACGTTCGATATCCATGACGATTCGATTATCGTAGTGCGTGAGGATGCCGTTACTGTTCGCGCATTCCATAATGTTTGTGTCCATCGTGGGCGCAAGCTAGTCGACACGCCGTCCGGCCAGCGCAATGCGCGTGGGTCCGCCAGGAATTTCACCTGCGGTTTTCATGGCTGGACTTATGGAC
>JBKBTH010000329.1:0-2644 GCA_046290915.1 Sphingorhabdus sp. | reverse complement strand
CACGCCACGCCGCGCTGGCAACTTGCTATTTCGTATGCTGACCTCTTCACACCAAAAGCGACCGCCAGTTTTTCTTGTGCCGCCGGTTTTGTGATCGGGCCTGCCGAAACACCGAAGATCGATGCGATCATGCGCAAGGTTGGTTCTGACTTTGGAATGTCGACATATCCGGTCAAAAATAAATACAAACGTCCGCGGCCTTTTGCCGGGAATGGCAAGCCTATCTGCACACCCGATTATGAAAACATTTTGCGTAACGATGGATCTTACCCGTCGGGGCATTCGGCAATTGGGTATGGCTGGGCGATGGTGCTAGCTGAAATCGTCCCCAATCGACGCGGTAAGCTGCTCTCGCGTGGCGCGGCCTTTGCCGACAGCCGCCGCGTATGCAATGTCCATTTCAAGAGCGATGTCGAGGCCGGCGGCGTGGCGGCTAAATCGGTGTTCAACGCTTTGCTGTCCGATCCCGCGTTCGTAGCAGATCTTGCAGCTGCCAAGGCGGAGGCCAAGGCGTTGAAACGCGTCAAACCCGAATGCTCTGCGGAAAATGCCGCGCTGAAGCTAACCCGTTAATTCAAGGACCGAACATGACTGACATCGTACAGCGCATTCCCCATTGCCCGCGCGAGGAATGGACTGATGACGCGCGCGAGGTGTTTGCTTTCTGGGGCGAACCCAACGCGTGGGAAGAAGGCAGCAAGACCAATATCATGATGGTGATGGGCAACCATCCGCCGCTGGGCAAAGTCTTCAATGATTGGGGCAAGCATTTCCTGATGGCCAACAGCCTCAATACGCGGCAGTTGGAGATCGTCATTCTGCGCATAAGCTGGCGGGTAAAGTCGGCCTATGAATGGCATAATCATGTCGGTTACGGAATGAATGCGGGGCTTTCGATCACGGAAATTGCCGCAATCCGGGATTTCCCCGACGGCGGAAACTGGATCGAGGAAGAAGCCGCAATGATCACGGCGGTCGATGATTTGATCGATCAAAACTGCATCAGTGATGCAACTTGGGCTACGCTTAGCAAGACGCTCGATAAGCGCCAGCTGATGGATTTGACCTTCACCATCGGTCACTATGTCATGACCAGTTGGGCGCTTTCATCTTTTGGAGTTCCGATAGAGGGTGGCGCGGACGCCATTGGCTTCGACCTGCGAACACAGTCGGGTCGGATCCCCGGAAAAACGTACAAGCCCGGTGAAGTTGAAAACTGGACAGATACGCGGGGCTATTAACTAAAGGACCGATTTGGCTTAGAATTCGTTAGAAAAGACGAAACTGCGGCCATCGCGACAACGATATGGCAGGATAGAAAGACATAATGCCATTGCCCGATGCTATCGGTGGCTTAGGTGTCGGTCTCGATACAAATTCAGCGAAAGAATCACAAAATGGCCACCGAAATACTGCTTCCAAAAATCGGCTTTTCGATGAACGAAGGTCAGATCGCCGAATGGCTTTTCGCCGATGGTGAAGAAGTCGTAGAAGGCGAGGCGCTCTATCTTCTTGAAGCGGATAAATCTGCCAACGAAGTTGAGGCGCCTGCTTCAGGAATTCTGCGTATCAGCGGCATTGAAGGCGAAACATACGCAGTTGGTACCGTCATTGGCACCATTGAGTAACCGGCAAGTAATGTGACCCTGCGCGTCGGCATAGTCAGCGCAGGGTGGGGCGCGTTTGCGCATTTGCCTGCGTGGCGTGCCGTACCTGGCGTAGAAGTTACTGCGATATGCACCTCCCGAGAGGAAACAGCAAAGAACGCACAATCGCGTTTATCCCTGCCACGGGCATTTTGGAACGCAGAAGAATTGTGCGCCGATCCCGATATAGATATTGTTGACCTTGGGACGCGCCCATCGGTGCGGCTTCCAATGGTGCTTGCGGCGCTTAAGCACGGCAAACACATCTATAACGCCAGCCCACATGCGCCAGATTGGAACGGAGCCAAGGCTATTGAGGCAGCGTTTGCCAACGGTCGCAGCATAGGTGTGGTGGATGCATTTTGCGAATATATCCCGGCGCTCCGGCACATGAAACAAATGGTCGATGACGGCTTTTTGGGCGATGCGCTCGGCGGGACCTGTCGTTTCAACATTTCGCTTTTCAACCCACCCGACAAGCGTTTCCCCTATAACTGGTTCGCCGACGGCAGCGCAGGCGTGTCGGCAGTGCGCAACAATGGGAGCCATGCGCTCTATTTGCTCATACATATGTTTGGGCCGGTAGCGGAACTCGTCGCCGATGACAGTCGGATTTTGGAGCATTGGGTCTTCGCCGACGGCGACATCGTGGTGCCGGAAACCAATGACTTCGCCAATGTTATCCTGAAGTTCGAAAGCGGCCTTACGATGCAGATGCAGATAAGCTGGTCGATGCCACTGCACGATGGCTTTCTGATTGATGTCTTTGGAGCAAAAGCGCGCATAGTGGCGAAATCGCCAACCTTTCCCACGGCCCAAGATTGCACATTGGAGGCAGGGCAGCTGGGCGCTGAACTGGCGCCGGTCGCTATCCCCAATCATTTCAAGGTCGTGGACGGAATTGCCATCGACTCGCAGGCGGACATTCAGCCGAGTTTTCCCATGGCGCTGTCGATGCACGCGATGGTCGAGGCGATCCATGGGCGGGCGAAGGCCTC
>JBKBTH010000328.1:0-2665 GCA_046290915.1 Sphingorhabdus sp. | reverse complement strand
TAAAGGCGCCTATTAAGCGAGGCGCGCAAGTTGCCCAACTTGTTGCGAAATTTGAGGACGGAGCAGAGCAAATCATGCCCTTATTGGCTGACGAATCGGTAGCACCAGCAGGCTTTTTCATGCGCGCCTACAATGGTTTGCGGTCATTGGTGATCCAATGAGTATACGAGGCCGTTTCTTGTCCATTGAAGGCGGGGAAGGCGTGGGCAAGTCAACACAGATAAACGCGCTCGCAGACATGATCAGAAGTCATGGCCATGAGGTTATTTTGACGCGCGAGCCCGGCGGAACCGAAGGCGCAGAAATTATCCGGCAACTGCTGTTGGGCGGAAGCGCAGAACGCTGGTTACCGCGCGCCGAAGCATTATTGTTTGCAGCGGCACGCAGCGACCACGTCGACCGGTTAATAGAACCCGCATTGGAAAGCGGGAAATGGGTGATTGCCGACCGCTTCATTGACAGCAGCCGTGCATATCAAGGCGCAGGCTCCGGCATGTCTGATGATGACATCATGACGCTGCACAAAATTGGCAGTCGCGGCCTTTTGCCGGATCGCACGTTGGTGTTGCGTCTGGACACCAAAGAAGCCGCGCAGCGGGCAGCGACCAGGGACCAAAACCGCCCCGACCGTATTCAGGGTCGGGCAGAAATATTCCATTCCGATGTGGACATTGCCTTTGTTGGATTTGCGGAAGATGAAGCCAGAGTCAGGCTCGTTGATGCATCTGGTTCAGCGGAAGATGTGACAACCCGTCTCATGGCGCAAATTTCAGACCTGCTTGCGGACGCAGCCTGATGGACTATGTCGGCCATGACAAGGCATGGCGCCAGTTTTCCAAAGCCTGCGAAAGCGGAAAAACGCATCACGGTTGGATATTGGCCGGGGCGAGGGGGCTAGGCAAATCTGCCTTCGCTTTGAAGGCGGCATCAGCACTTGTTGACCCGACAAACACGCATGCAAATCTTATTGCCCGCGGCTCTCACCCCGATATTTTGTCCGTCAAACGGCTGCCAAAGGATGCGCCGAAGGACAATGAAGAGGTTGACGACTCCACGGAATTCAAACGCAGCATTACGGTTGATCAGATCCGGAGCCTCCAGCAGGTACTGACTTCACGTCCGGGGCTAAGCGATAAGCGGGCCATAATCATTGATTCTGCGGACGACCTAGAACGCGGCGGTGCAAACGCACTGCTCAAGTCCCTGGAAGAACCGCCTGTCGGGACATTTTTCTTCCTCGTGAGCCATGCCAGCGACCGACTGCTCCCAACCATCCGGTCTCGCTGCCAAATATTGCGGTTTGAGCCATTGTGCGACGCGGACATGTCCGAGGCATTGCAACGTGCTGCGCCAGATGCCAACCAATCAGATATCAACGCGCTTATGCGCTTGGGGAATGGCTCGCCAGGCCAGGCGCTTGATTTCCTTGGCCTCAGACTCGACGAGCTGGAAGACGCCATGACGTCAATATTGCGATCGGGTGACCGCGATAACGCTATTCGCATCAGCTTGGCAGAGAAGCTTTCGCTCAAAGCGGCGCAGCCTCGTTATGAAGCCTTTCTGCGTCGCGCCCCGGCATTGATTGCGGAACACACCAGGCAGCTTGGTATTGGGCAGGTGCGCTCTGGCGTTGATGCTTGGGAGGCCGCGAGCGGACTGGCAGGTCGCGCGATTGCGTTAAGTTTGGATAAGCAGAGCGTCGTCTTTCAAATGGGAAGCTTGCTGGCATCGGTTCAAGCGCATAAGGCGAGCTAATTAGCTAAAAATACAAGAGTCCACATGTCCGAACCTTTTTATATTACAACAGCCATCGCCTATCCAAATGGCAAGCCGCATATTGGTCATGCCTATGAAGCGATCGCCACTGATGCGATAGCGCGGTTTCAGCGGCTGATGGGCCGAGACGTCTGTTTCGTCACCGGCACCGATGAGCATGGTCTGAAGATGGACCAGACGGCGCGCGCAGCGGGCAAGGCAACACGCGACCTCGCTGATGAAATGTCATCATATTTCAAACAAATGTGTGATACTCTTGATATATCTGCTGATCATTTCTGCCGTACAACATCCGAACATCACCATAAAGCCAGCCAAGCAATCTGGAAACGGCTGGAAGCCAGTGGCGACCTGTATCTCGACCGGTACGAAGGCTGGTACTCCGTCCGCGACGAGGCTTATTATGACGAAACAGAACTGACCGAGGGCGAGGGGGGACAAAAGCTCTCTCCACAAGGGACGCCAGTCGAGTGGACAGTCGAAGAAAGCTGGTTTTTCCGGCTTTCCAAATATGAACAGCCATTGCTCGAATATTATGCGGCAAATGCTGACTTTATCCGCCCTGACAGCCGCAAAAACGAAACGGTAAAATTCGTTGAGGGCGGCCTGAAAGACCTGTCCGTATCCCGCACCAGCTTTGATTGGGGCGTGAAAGTCCCCGGCAGCGAAAACCATGTCATGTATGTGTGGTTAGACGCGCTAACGACATATATTTCGGCGATTGGTTTTCCCGATGACACCGAGGAATGGCGCAAATTCTGGCCTGCGAATGTCCATATAATCGGCAAGGACATTGTTCGGTTTCACACCGTATATTGGCCCGCATTTTTGATGTCCGCCGGCTTGCCACTACCTAAACAGGTATTCGGGCATGGATTCTTGCTTTCGC
>JBKBTH010000327.1:0-2695 GCA_046290915.1 Sphingorhabdus sp. | reverse complement strand
GCGTCGTTGTAATTTTTGTAGGACAGCTATTTTCCCTGCACCTGTTCGGCTTGGGCAATCCCTGATCCATGCGGACCGACTGGCAAATAGAGCGCGGCGCGCTGATGCGGGTTTTCGCCATAGCGCAATTCGGTTTCGCGATTGCCGTTCACTGCAAGCATATCAGGAAACAGCTGCTGCTGATCTGCAAAGGCGAACCATTGGCTAATCATGCCGTCATAGGCCGCCGTTGCGGAATAAGCTTTGGCAGCGCATTTACGGCGGAAGTCATAGCTTGTTTTACCGCCGCTTTCTTCAAGCTCGGCGATCAGATTGTCATAATCCGTTGGGTCGGTAAGGATCGTTACATAAGCGTGGTTTTTCGCGGCGCTGCGTACCATTGACGGTCCGCCAATATCGATATTCTCGATGATTTCATCGCGCGAGGCTCCCTTTGCTACGGTTTGGGCAAAGGGATATAGGTTCACGACGACAAGGTCGATTGCGCCTATGTCATGTTCTTTCATCGATGCCGCGTGCTCGGCATTGTCACGTACGGCCAGCAATCCGCCATGCACTTTTGGATGGAGCGTTTTGACGCGGCCGTCCATCATTTCGGGAAAGCCCGTAAGCTCGCTAATGTCCTTCACCTGAAGCCCTGCATCACGCAGCGTCTTGGCTGTACCGCCGGTAGAGACCAGTTCCACATGGCGCGCGGCCAAAGCATGTCCAAGTTCAACCAGTCCTGCCTTGTCCGAGACGGACAACAGGGCACGCTTAATGACGACGTCTTGCATAAATTTATCCTAAATGGCGGAGCTGCCAGCCGATGGTGACGCCGCCTTTACCAGTGTCCGTGGCAATCACAAGTTGGCGGGTGGGGTGAGGACGGCCATTTTGGTCAACCCAAAGACTGTCATCCACAGATAATGCACCACCCGACGCGACAAATGCCCAGTTGCTGCCGTCTGCCATCCGCAACAGCGCCGCTTGCGGATTATCGGAATCCACGATTTCGATTTCTGGCCCAAGGTGGAAACGGGCATGAACTGGCATGCCTTCTTTTGGCTTACCTTGAGGAAGCAAAGTGTCTTCTCCGCGCAGATCCATGCCATCGGAACGCAGGATCAATAGTCGCAAGTGGCTATAGCCAAAACTGCGGACGTAACCATCATGGCTCGCCTCAATACGCGTCGCCTGATCAATGTCGCGGCGTTCAAGCCCTACTTCGACAACGCCTTTACCCAGTTGGCCGCCGGGCAGAATAGCCGTCGAATTGGTGTCACTCACACATAAGGTCGAATGCGCCGCCGTGGTCCGCAGCCCCCGCGCCAACGCAGCTGGTATCGTCGCGCCGACCAGCGCTGCACCACCGCAGTTCACAATCACGCGTTGCGCACCGTGCGACAGCTCGAATGCCAACGTTGAGGCACAGCCTGAAGCGGACTGTCGCGCAAGCGGCGGTGGACCTGCATCCAACAGCAGCACGGATTTGCCTGCGGACACCCGCTGATATCCCCAATCAAGCGCTTGCCTGTGTGGACGCGCCCGCACTTCGCTAGCCGTGACCAGCGCATCAATATATTCAGCGCCGATATGCGCCGACCCTTGCCACGCGCCAAGGCCGCCATCGGCGTGGGTGAGGCCAAGCAACGCCGGAACAGCGCGGCCCAAAGCTTCTGCCAAAAATTCCGGAACCATCTCGCTGCGCGCCGAATAACATTGCTTGAGCAAGCTCAGTAAGCCGATTAGCTCCATCAGCTGAACTGGCGAGCGCGAGACAACCCCGCCGTCTGGGAAAATCGTCGCCCGCAGCGATTCAGCCAAGCCGTTCTCGCCGACTGCGCGGCGCGCTTTGCCCTCTGGCAACAATAGCGATGCAGCCACGACGCCTGCCCATCCGACGGTTTTGCCGAAATGGCTTTGTGCACGTGGCGCAGTTTGATCGAGATGGCGCGCAACCCGCGCGAAATGGTTGATCACGCGCGAACGATAAATAGGATCGGCGCTGCTGAGTAAAAACGGCGATCCAGCCGCCATGTTCAACAATCGCCAAGCACAATTGTCGACGCGCCACGCTGGCTCACGCGTCTTCATGCCGTTGGCCAACAGCCATGCATCGGCAATTTGCGCCGCGACCGTCGCGCCTTCACCGCGGTTGGTCGCCGCGGACAAATCACGCAGCCAATCAAATTTGTGAATATAATCGGTAAGCGATGGCGGCAGCGTTAGCTTTTGGTAGTCTAGCCCATCAAACGCTTGCTCAAACCCCTGATAATGGAATTTGCCCATGCGTAGCGCCTGTCCGCGTGCAACGTCTCCCTTCAGCGGATCCGTCGGCACCGCAAGCAAACGCAAAGGAACCTTGCCCTTTAGCCGACCGCTATGCAGCGGCGTACGCCATGTTAACTTGTAAAATTCGAGAGAAAGCCGTTCGAGTAGATTTTGGCCCGCGCCTTGGGGCCTGACGATCAATGCCGTCTGCCGCTGTTCATTATCGCCTTCATTCCCGCCGGTCATCCACCCCTCAGCGCCAGAATGTTGGCGGCATATTGGCTTGCTCCGCCCTTGAAGGTCGCCGTTCCGGCTACCAGCGTATCCGCACCAGCCGAAATTGCCAGCGGAGCCGTTTCAGTCGTTATGCCGCCGTCGACTTCCAACCGGATATCACGGCCTGTCTTCTCGATCATCTTGCGAATGGCTTCAATCTTGCGCA
>JBKBTH010000326.1:0-2699 GCA_046290915.1 Sphingorhabdus sp. | reverse complement strand
CGGTGACGGCGCAGCCTCTGGTTGACGTGGTCATGGGACCAAAATGGAGCGATGCCGCCCCGCTGGTCGCTATATTGGCGCTGGCCATGCCTGTAATGACTTTGCACATCCTCTTTGCACCAGCGCTCAATGCACTTGGCCTTCCCAACATCGTATTGCGCAATTCGATCTTCGGCGCAGTGCTGATGCCGTCAGTGTATTTGTTCGCCGTACAGTTCGGTGCCGACGGATTGGCATGGGGTTGGCTAGTGGCGTTCCCCGTCTTGTTGGCCTTCACGATCTATCAGGCACGTCCGCACATTGGCTTCACTTTGGGCGGGCTGGCCGGATCCATATTGCCGGGACTCTCAGCCGCTGTGATCATGGCGACATTGGTCTGGTCAGTTGACCGCATGCTGATCATGCCTATGTGGCCAAACATGCCAGCGCTGCTGCATCTGGCGGTGCTAACCGCGAGCGGTGGTTTGGCTTATGTCGCAATGATGTGGCTTGGCGCACGCGCAACATTTATGGAAGTGGTCGACCTGGTCATCCGGCGTAAACCTCCAGCACCTGACCAAGCCGCAGCCCTCACGCCTTAAGCAAGCCGATCTCGATCAAACGTTCGCGCAGATAATCATCGGCGAGAATGGGGTCGGGATATCGATTTGGATTCTCTGCACTTACGCATTGCGGCAGCGTTGCGATCGGGAAGTCCGAGCGCAGATGCAGGAAGAATGGCATCGAGTAGCGGCTGAACCGCGAACGTTCGCCCGTCGGGTTAACAACACGGTGAGTCGTGGAAGGCAGCACATTGTTGGTCAGCCGCTGCAACATGTCACCCACGTTGACTGCTAGGCCGCCCTGAGGCGGTGACACGTCCATCCAGCTGCCGTCCGGACGCAATATTTGCAACCCGGCTTCCTCGGCACCCAGCAGAAGCGTTATCAGGTTGATGTCCTCATGCGCGCCAGCGCGGATGCAGCCTTCGGCGTCACCAGCGATTGGCGGATAATGCAGCAACCGCAAAATCGAATTGCCATCCTCAATCGCCGGGTCAAACCAGCTTGCGGGCAAATCAAGATAGCGGGCGATCGACGACAATATGCGCGCACCGACCTTGTCCATTTCAGCAAAGAGCAACTGGAATGTCTCTTTAAACTCGGGAACATCAGGCCAGACGTTCGGCAGCATCGATCCTGCCAATGGGCTGTCCGGCGCGACATCGCGGCCGACATGCCAGAATTCTTTCAGATCATGATAATCGGCGCCCTTGGCAATTTCCGTTTTAAACGGCGTGTAGCCTCGCTGACCCGCAAGCGCGGTATCGAACCCCTTCATCTTTTCCGACTCGGACTGTTCGAACAACTGCTTCGTCAGTGCCCACGCTTTGGCAACCAGATCCGGGTTAAGTCCATGATCTACAACGGTAGCAAACCCATAGGTTTGAAATGAATTGCCAAGTTGCTGGCCGAGCGCGTCGGCATCGCCGCTGCTCAATGAAATAACGGGCATATGTGTCATGGACAGCGCATTACTGCCTGCCTTAAAGGCTTGCCAGCGAAAAGGAGCAGCAAGTGGCAAAACAATTTTGGCTGATGAAGTCCGAACCCGACGTTTATAGCTATGATGATTTGGTAGCAGAAGGCGAAGGCACCTGGGATGGCGTACGCAATCATAGTGCAGCAATAAACCTGCGAACAATGAAAGTCGGCGACGAGGCCTTTTTCTACCACAGCAATATCGGTCTTGAGGTCGTCGCTATCATCACCATCAGCCATGAGCACTTTATCGACCCCACCGATGAAAAGGCCCGCTTTGTTGCGGTCAAGGTCAAGCCAGTGCGTAAGCTTGCGCAATCCGTGACGTTAAAAGCCATTAAGGCGAACCCGAATCTTGCCGAGATGGAAATGCTCCGGCAGTCGCGGCTTTCTGTTGCGCCGGTTCGTGCAAGCGAGTGGAAAGAGATATTGAAGATGGCTGGCGAATGACCATGCCAAAGATCGCGATCCTTGCGCCCGTCCCCGAATATGAAGAAAACTGGTCGCATATAAAGGCCGACTATGCGCGGCTGCTGGGCGATCAAGCGACGTTTATCGACTGGACCAAAGCCGACGACTTGAGCGACTATGATCTCGTCACGCCATTGTTGGCATGGGGATATCCGCGCGACTGCCCGCGCTGGTTTGCCCTGCTTGACCGGATGGAGATGGAGCGCATCCCTGTTTCAAATCCCGTCCGCATATTGCGGTGGAACAGTGACAAATCTTATCTGGCAGAACTGGACGCGGTTGGCATCCCGTCGGTTCCTACATTAGTGAGCGACGCGCTTGATGATGCCGCGCTTGACCAAGCCCGCACCGCGTTCGGCGTCGACACGCTGGTAGTCAAACCGCCTATTTCAGGTGGCGCTGACGGCACGTTCCGGCTGACGCTTGGCGAGGGCATCCCCGATTCTGTCGGCGGGCAGCGCATGATGATCCAGCCCTATTTGCCCACGATTGCCGAGGAAGGCGAATATTCGCTCTTCTACTTTGGCGGCAACTTCAGTCACGCAATCATCAAGCGTCCGGCGGCGGGCGACTTCCGCGTGCAAGAGCAATATGGTGGCTATGAAGAAGCTGTAGCGCCACCCACAGCAGCAGCAGATCTCGCACAGCGCGCCTTTGCCGCCACCGCATCAATTACGAGCACGGGCACGCTGGCTTATGCCCGAGTAG
>JBKBTH010000032.1:0-11240 GCA_046290915.1 Sphingorhabdus sp. | reverse complement strand
ATATTCCCCCGCATGTGGGATTTTGAGTCGGCCAATGTCCTGTGTGATCCGCGCTGCCTTGCCGGGCAGTTCGCTGGCGGGAATGCTATCCAGCAAGATCGCGAACTCGTCGCCGCCGACGCGGGCAACCAGGTCGGAGCGCCGCACAGATGCAAGCAATGCCTTGGCAATGGCAACCAGCACGATGTCGCCGGCCTGATGCCCATTTTTGTCATTCACCGATTTGAGGTTATCCACGTCGATAAACAGCAGGCCATATTCACCGCCATAACGATGTGCGCGCCAACACCATCGGCTTAGCTCGTCCATAAAATGCCGTCTGTTGGAAACCGGAGTCAGCGTGTCGCAAATGACCAGCCGTTCCAGTTCCGCGACGCGGGCTTTCAGAAGACGATTTTCTCGCTCCAGCGCCGAATTCGCCGGGCTTCTATCAATGGGTAGGGGGTGTGCCGGGCTAGCGCTCATGGCAACGAAACTGTGCTGGTCATCGAACAGTGATTAACCGGTTCGGCTACGCTCGGAAATCGAATTCCATAGCGAAAGCAAGAATTTACAGTTAATTTTCCATAGACTGTTTTGGCATTCAACCCGTCGTTGGTGGGATTGCACCGAGGCCATCCGGGCGCTAAGGCCCATGACATCGCAAGTGTCGGGGGATTGACAGGTGACCACAGCAGCGCCGCTTATTGGCATCATCATGGGTAGCCGTTCGGATTGGGAGACGATGCGCGAAGCGTCGGCGACGCTAACCGCGCTCGAAATTGCCCACGAATGCAAAGTGGTGTCCGCACACCGTACGCCCGAGCGTCTATATGAATATGCAAAAGGCGCAGCCGACAGAGGCCTGCAGTGCATTATTGCCGGTGCAGGTGGTGCAGCGCATCTGCCGGGCATGGCGGCGTCAATGACTCGTCTTCCAGTGCTTGGCGTGCCGGTGCAGTCAAAAGCGCTTGATGGCATGGACAGCCTTTTATCGATCGTGCAGATGCCTGCGGGCATTCCGGTGGGCACGCTCGCGATTGGCAAGGCAGGCGCGACAAACGCGGCGTTACTTGCGGCCGCAATGCTGGCCAATAATGATGCTGCGCTCGCCGGAAGGCTGGACGCATGGCGTGCAGCCCAAACCGCCTCGGTCGCCGAAACACCGGAGTGAGGGCAAACCGATGACTGCGTTGCCGCCTGGTTCGACCATTGGTATTTTGGGCGGTGGCCAGCTTGGCCGGATGCTCGCCAGCGCCGCAGCGCAGCTTGGTTATAGCTGCCACATTTACGCGCCAGCAGGTGACAATGTGGCGTTTGAAGTGGCTGCGCACCGAACCGTCGCGGCCTATGACGACCACATGGCATTGCGCGATTTCGCCGAGACATGCGACGTACTGACGTTTGAATTCGAAAATGTGCCCGTTCCCCCGCTTGCGACGATCGACGGACTTGTGCCCATCTATCCGCCGCTTAAGGCGTTAGAAGTTGCGCAGGATCGCGAAGCCGAAAAGCGTTTCGTCCGCAGTCTGGGCGGACAGACCGCCAACTTTGCCATCGCCAACGTGGAAAGCGAAGTGCAAGCTGCAGTCGATGCGGTAGGTATTCCTTGCATCCTCAAGACTATTCGCATGGGCTATGACGGCAAAGGCCAACTGCGGGTCGCCGCACAAAGCGATCTGGCGGATGCATGGACCCAAACAGGTGCGCAGCCGCTGATCGCCGAAGCCATGGTGCAGTTCGATGCTGAGTTTTCAGTGATACTGGTGCGCGCCCAAGACGGTGAAATTCGCTTTTGGGATAGCTCGCACAACGTGCATGTCGACGGCATATTGGCGACGTCGACACTGCCGTCTGGCGCGCTCGTCGAAAGCCAGCAGCAAGCGGCACGCGACATGGCTGCGGCGGTTGCGACCGCACTTGATTATGTGGGCGTGTTTACTGCTGAATTTTTCGCCAGTGCTGAAGGCCCGCTGTTCAACGAAATCGCGCCGCGTGTGCATAATAGTGGCCACTGGACGATTGAAGGCGCTGCCACCAGCCAGTTTGAAAATCACATCCGCGCGATTTGCGGACTACCGCTTGGCAGCACCGAAACTGTGGCGGCCCGTGTCGAAATGCAGAACCTGATCGGGGACGATGGCGACGCGTTTGAACAGATTTTGGCTGACCCTGCGGCGCATCTCCATCTCTATGGAAAGGCTGAAGCGCGCCCAGGCCGAAAAATAGGCCACGTCACCCGCTTGTATCGCTAAGTTTTTCAAGGCAAAGCGGGGTTATGAATCATCCCGAAATTATCCTTGTCCTCGCCCGCGCCGCCAATGGAGTCATCGGGAAAGATGGCAGCATGCCATGGCATATCCCTGCTGATCTTCGTCATTTCAAACAGATAACCAAAGGCCGGCCCATGATTATGGGGCGCAAGACTTTTGACAGTCTGCCTGGCCTGCTCGATGGCCGACGCCATATTGTTCTTACGCGCGATACCGCGTGGGAAGAAGAAGGCGCTGAAATCGCCCATTCGGTTGATGAAGCGTTGAAGCTGGCCAATGGCCCTCATGTTTGCGTTATCGGCGGCGCTGAAATCTATCATCTGTTTCTGCCGCTTGCGGATCGCATTGAACTTACGGACATCGACGCGCAGCCCGATGGGGACACGTCCGTACCCGATTTCGATATGGCGGAGTGGGATGAACTGTCTCGCGACAGCCATGCCGCGCTGAACGGCACGCCCGCGTTTGACTTTGTCACGCTCGTGCGGCGGACCAAGAGCTAAGCGCGGGGCACAAGGGGGAATAATGCGTAAGAAATTCTGGATTCCGCTGACGCTGATTGGCGCCGCTGCGATTGGCTTTTTCGGCTTTTTGCCTGGCTATGTCGAAAGTTCGATGAACGCGGTTGATGGCCAGCCGCTGATTAAAGTCAGCGATGAAGCCAAGGCGTTGCACAAGACATTGAACATCGTTGATCTGCACAGCGACACGTTGATGTGGAACCGTGATTTGGGCGACCGTGCTGGCCGTGGCCATATGGACTTGCCGCGTTTGCAGGACGGCAATGTCGCGCTTCAGCTTTTCTCGTCGGTGACAAAAACGCCCAAGGGCCAGAATTATGACGGCAATGGCGCGGACACAGACAACATCACGCTGCTGACTTTCGCGCAGTTACAACCGATAAAGACGTGGAGTTCGCTGGTTGAGCGCTCGCTATATCATGCGGCGAAGCGCGACAACGCGGTCACGGGATCAAACGGCAAATTGCAGGCGGTGAACAAGGCGCAGGAGCTGGATGCCTTGCTTGCCGCACGTCAAAAGGACCCGACCACCGTCGGCGCCATGCTGACCATTGAAGGCTTGCACAATCTGGAAGGCAAAGCCGCAAATCTCGATCGCCTCTACGACGCAGGCTTCCGCATGGCGGGGCTGACGCATTTCTTCGACAACGAACTTGGTGGTTCGATGCACGGCCTGAAAAAGGGCGGATTGACGCCATTTGGCCGCGACATCGTTGCTCGGATGGAAGCGAAGGGCATGATCATCGACATCGCGCATCTCAGCCACACCGGCGTTGCCGAAGTCTTGGCCATGGCGAAACGCCCAGTGGTCTCCAGCCATGGCGGCGTGCAAGCGACCTGCAAGGTCAACCGCAACCTGACCGATGATGAAGTGCGCGGCGTCGCTAAAACCGGCGGCGTCATTGGCATTGGCTATTGGGAAGGCGCGATATGCTCCACCGATCCGCGTGCCGCGGCCAAGGCGATGAAGCATGTGCGCGATCTTGTCGGTATTGCTCACGTTGCGCTCGGCTCGGACTATGACGGCGCGACCACGGTACGTTTCGATACGTCGCAATTGGCGCAAGTGACCCAAGCCTTGATGGACGAAGGATTCACGCCAGACGAGATCCGCGCTGTTATGGGCGAAAACGCGTTGCGCGTCATCCGCGCTGGATTGGTGCCGATGGCGAAGGCCGCCACCGCGCAATGACGAGTCCCCGCCTTTCTGCCAAAGATCGAACAACTGATGCATTGCGCAGCGGCGTCGTTGCGTTGGGCAATTTCGACGGCTTTCATTTGGGGCACCAGGCCGTTGCTGGCGAAGCGATTGCGCAGGCAAAGGCGGCGGGGCGTCCGGCCATCATCGCCACGTTTGATCCGCATCCCGTGCGTTTTTTTGCGCCCGAATCGCCGTGGTTTCGGCTGACGACGCTGGATCAGCGCCAGCGCTTGTTTGAAGAGGCCGGTGCCGACGCCATGCTGGTGTTTGATTTCGATGCAGAGCTTGCCGCGACCAGTGCGGAAGATTTCATCGTCAAATTGTTGATCGATCGTTTGGGTATATCGGCGGTGGTCACCGGTGAGGACTTTACCTTTGGCAATAAACGCGGCGGCAATATCGATGTATTGCGCGATCTGGGCGGTGCACATGGCCTGACATCGACTGCAATGGGCCCAGTGGTTGACGATGGCGGCGTGATATCATCGAGCCGTATCCGCAATGCTCTTAAGGATGGCGACTGCGCCACGGCAACCGCGTTGCTCACCCGGCCATTTACGGTCGAGGGGATCGTGCAGCATGGCGATAAGAACGGCCGGCTTTTGGGCTTTCCTACGGCCAATATCGACATGGCCCATTATCTGCGGCCGCGTTACGGCATTTATGCGGTGAAGGGGCGGTTGCCCGATGGCCGCGTGCTGAATGGTGCGGCGAACCTCGGTATTCGTCCAACGTTCGATCCGCCCAAGGAATTGCTTGAGCCGCATTTCTTCGACTTTGCCGAAGACCTTTACGGGCAGAATATCGAAATCGAATTCCATGCCTTCATTCGCGGCGAGGCGAAGTTTGACAGTCTGGACGAACTGATGGCGCAAATGGCCAAGGATTGTGACGAAGCCCGCCGGATATTGGCGGCTTCATGACCTTCACCCGCAAACAGACGATCATCATATTGCTGATAGCGGCATTGCTGATAGGCTTTACATTGTTTCAGGCAAGTTGGCTTGCGGACAAACCCGTCGGCAAACCTAAGCTCGTCGCCGATCATGCCGCTGAGCCTGTCCGCGATACAGCGGGCTGCGTGGCCAGCGCCAACAGCGGCTATGGTGGCGCGGCGGTGGGACCAGATATCGCCGCGTTGCAGGTGGCGGCTGGCAGCGGGGCCGATGCGATCCGTGTCACCACGCAGGTTACGGATGGCGCGTTGACCGTCGCGCCGCAGTTTGAAAGCGCATGTGCCGCAGACAACACCCGCGCGGCTGCATCCATAAAGGATGCCATAGCTGGCCTGACGAAACCTGAACTGTTCTGGCAGGTAGAGGGTGCGGCCGCAGCCAAGCAATTGGTCGCGAGCCTGCCGACGCCGTCGATTGACGTTCCTGGCCAAAACATCGTGATCGGCGACGCTGCCGCTGTTGCTTTCATCGAAAGCCTCGAACCTGCGCACGAAGCATTTTCCATCGCTGGCGCGCAGAACTGCGCATCGGACTATCGGCTATCGGGGATTTGGGGCAGCGTTCCAGAGTCTTGCAAGAACAGCACGATGCTGCTGACCTTGGACGACCTCGGCTATACTTTGTGGGGCTGGCCCAACAGGTTTCTAGCGCGGATTAAGGCGGCAAACGTGCGGTTGATCATTGCCGAAGATGTCGTGGATGGTCAGATCAAGGGCCTGACCGACGTCAAACAATATGGCGACATCGCGAACAGCTATAATGGGTATATCTGGGTGGATAATATCGAAGAGCTTGGACCCGCGCTGCGGCGGTAGCTTTTAGCGCGCGCAGAGGGGCAGAGATGAAAACCTCTGTCCGTCATGCTGAACTGGTTTCAGCATCTTACTTCTTCCGGTCGGGCGGAATTAAAACCCTGAAACGAGTTCAGGGTGACTGCGATGGTTTATTTCTCTACCTCGGCGCCCTCTGCGCCTTCGCGTGAACCATCTCACCATCAAGGGGCGCGTGCCACGGCAAGGATACAGGCTTTATTTGCAGCGCCATATCCTTTAGGCACCCGCACAACATGACTGACCCTATCGACTATCGCGACACCGTTTTCCTGCCGAAAACAGATTTCCCCATGAAGGCTGGCCTTCCGCAGAAGGAGCCGGGCATCTTGGCGCGTTGGCAGGCGCAGGATTTCTATGCGGAGCTGCGTAACCGCCGTCGCGGGCGTGAGAAGTTCATCCTGCATGATGGCCCGCCATACGCCAATGGCGACATGCATATCGGCCACGCGCTGAACCATATCCTGAAGGACATGGTCGTGCGCACGCAGACATTGCTTGGCAAAGACGCGCCTTATGTGCCCGGTTGGGATTGCCACGGCCTGCCGATCGAGTGGAAAGTCGAGGAGCAATATCGCAAGAAAAAGCTGAACAAGGACGAAGTGCCCGCTGTCGAGTTCCGCGCCGAATGCCGCGCTTATGCGCAAAATTGGGTTGATACGCAGCGCGAGCAACTCAAGCGGCTGGGCATCAATGCCGATTGGGACAATCCCTATCTGACGATGGATTTCCAGGCCGAGGCGACGATTGTTTCGGAGCTGTTGAAATTTGCGGAAAGCGGACAGCTTTATCGCGGTGCAAAGCCGGTGATGTGGTCGCCGGTGGAAAAGACCGCCTTGGCCGAGGCTGAAGTCGAATATGAGGACATCGTATCGACGCAGATCGATGTGGCATTCGAGATTGTCGAAAGCCCGATTGCGGAACTGGTCGGCGCGCATGCGGTGATCTGGACGACGACGCCGTGGACGATTCCAGTCAATCAGGCTTTGGCTTATGGGCCGGATGTTGAATATTGTCTTTATGAAGTCACCACTCACGTCGATGCACCCCATTTGAATGGCAAACGGGTTCTCATCGCGAAAGAACTCTACGAGGCGTTTCGCGCGCGCGTTGAGCACCACGTTCGGATGCTGCCATCTGCGGCTGACTGGCCCGCAGAACATCCGATTGTTGAGTTTGACGATTTCCTCTTTGAAACGTCCGTGCTCGATGGCGGCTTCTGCAATGTACGCGGCTCCGACTTAGCCGGAACCATGGTCCGCCACCCAATGCACCATCTCGGCGGGTTTTTTGCCAAGCCGCGTCCAATGCTCACGGGCGATTTCGTCACCACCGACAGCGGCACCGGGCTCGTCCATATGTCGCCTGACCATGGCGAGGATGATTTTGATCTGTGCAAGGCGAACGGTATCGATCCGGTCTTCGCGGTCGAAGGCGATGGCAAATATCGCGCGGACTGGATCTGGCTCGGCGGCGAAGGCAGCGTCATCAACCCCAAATTCAACGCGCCTGATGGCCCGATTTGCACTGCGTTGCGCGAAAGCGGCGGGCTGCTCGCGGCATCGGCGGATTACAAGCACAGCTATCCGCACAGCTGGCGGTCAAAGGCAAAGGTCATCTACCGCTGCACGCCGCAATGGTTCGTGCCGATGGACAAAGCGACCGCCGATGGCACGTTGCGTGAAAAGGCAATGACCGCGATTTCGGAAACGCGCTGGGTTCCGGAAAAGGGCCAGAACCGCATCACCGCCATGGTCGAAGGCCGCCCCGACTGGGTGCTGTCCCGCCAGCGCGCGTGGGGCGTGCCGATCACGCTTTTTGTGGATCGCAAGTCCGGCCAATATCTCTGCGACGCCGCCGTTAACGCACGCATCATCGCAGGGATTCGCGAAAATGGCGTCGATGGCTGGTCTGACGAACGCGCGCAAGAGTATCTGGGCAGCGATTATGCGCTCGCCGATTATGAGCGCGTCACGGACATTCTCGACGTCTGGTTTGATTCAGGCTGCACGCATGCTTTCGTTCTCGAAAGCGGACGCTGGCCTGACCTGCAATGGCCCGCCGACCTCTATCTCGAAGGCAGCGACCAGCATCGCGGCTGGTTCCAGTCGAGCCTGCTGCAAAGCTGCGGCACGCGTGGCCGTGCGCCGTATAACGCGGTTCTAACCCACGGCTTTACGATGGACCAAAAGGGCATGAAAATGTCCAAGTCGCTGGGCAACACTATCAACCCCCTCGATCTGATGCGCGACAGCGGCGCGGACATCTTGCGGCTTTGGGCGTTGACCGTGGACTTCACCGAGGACCACCGGATCGGCAAGGAAATCCTTCAGGGTGTGTCCGACCAATATCGCAAATTGCGCAACACCTTCCGCTATCTGCTCGGCGCGCTCGACGGATTTAGCGACGCGGAAAAGGTCGCGGTCGAAGATATGCCCGAGCTGGAGCGCTATATGCTCCATCTGCTCGCCGACATGGACGCTAAGTTGAAAGTCGCCATCAACGATTTCGACTTCAACACGTATGTCCGGTTGCTGACTGACTTCGCCAATGAAGATTTGTCGGCGTTCTTCTTCGATATCCGCAAGGATTGCCTCTATTGCGACGTCGGCGCTAATGCTCCCTTTGGCTCTCCAAAGCGGATGGCGTACCGCACGGTGCTCGACAGCTTGTTCCACGCACTCGTCCGCTATGCCGCGCCAGTGCTGGTCTTCACCAGCGAAGAAGTGTGGCAGACGCGGTTCCCCGACGCCGACAGCGTGCATTTTTCGGATTGGCCGGAAGTTCCAGCCGTTCTTAACGTGGCCCTGGCTGAGAAATGGTCGAGTATCCGCGCATCGCGTATGGTCGCAACCGAACAAATCGAACCCATGCGCCGGGAGAAGATCGTCGGCTCAAGCCTTGAAGTTGAATATACTCATACCGGTGCGTTCGGCGACGTAGATCTTGCCGAGATATTCATTGTCTCGGCTGTCCATCACGGAGACAACACTGGCGCAGTCAAAACCACCAACCACAAATGCGGTCGTTGCTGGCGGCATCTTCCAGAGGTTGTGGACGATGGCGCGCTGTGTGATCGTTGTGCGGATGTTGTTGGTGGGTAAGGCCTTCTTGTCCCGCACCAGTCATGCTGAACTTGTTTCAGCATCTTACTTGCAATCGGGCAATATTAAGACCCTGAAACAAGTTCAGGGTGACAGTTGTGGGATTCAGGGCGGCGGTCGCGGGTTTGATGATGACGGCTTCGGGTTTGCAGGTTAGGACGAACGCATGAACCCAAACCCCAAATTTCGTCTGCAGGGCCTGATGCTCGCAAGCCTTGTCTTCATCGCGGACCAGATTGTGAAATATGCGATGCTTGGCCCGCTTCAGCTGAAAAGCCGCGGTGTCATTCACATCATCTCATTCTTCGACCTGCGCTATGCCGAAAATCGCGGCGTTTCGATGAGCTTTCTCACGGCTGATAGTGATGGCGAACGCTGGGCGTTGGTTGCGCTGACTGCAGCGATTGCCATTGGGGTCGCGGTGTGGATGTGGCGTGAGAAATTGCGCGGCGATGTGCTTGCTTTATCCTTAGTACTCGGCGGCGCGCTGGGTAATATTGTTGACCGTGCCCGCTATGGCTATGTTGTCGATTATGCCGATCTGCACTTTGGCGCATTCCGGCCCTTTTATATATTCAACCTTGCGGATGCCGCCATCACAACGGGCGTGCTGATATTGCTTGCCCGCGCCTTCTTGATAAGCGACAAGGAAGCGGCACGCGGGACTGACGTTCAGGAACCTGTAAGCAGCGCTGACATAGTGGAGAAATCATGAAGCGGATCAATATGTTTGCGGCGGCGTCAGTTGCTTTGCTCGCGCTTTCGGGCTGCGGCACCACCAGCGTGTTTGACCGTGAACGGCCAGACGAATTTGCGGTAAGCCGGTCAAAGCCGCTTCAGGTTCCAACCGAGTTTGTATTGCCGGCGCCAACACCCGATGCGCCGCGTCCACAAGATGGCGACACGAAACAACAGGTTTTGGACGCAATGTTTGGCGGCGCAGCACCTGCGCCCCGTCCGCAATCTGCCCAGTAAATGGATATGCATATGAAAACGAAATCAGCCCTGCTCGCCGTGGCGATCGCGACCCTGCCATTGTTGTCGGGTTGTGGGTCGATGGGGAACATTCTCGGTGGCAATCAAGCGGCTGCGCCAACCGCTGGCCGCGCGGCACCTTTGGTTGTTCCACCCGATTTCGCGTTGGAGCCAACCGCAGCGACCGTCACCCGTCCGGCAGAGGCTGGACAGGAACAGGTATTGGAAGCTTTGTTCGGTGGCACTGCGCAGCGCTCCGCCGCTGAACGCGCGATATCGACGACTTCAGGCAGTGCTGAATTGGGTATACGCTCGTCCGTCGGTGACCCGCAGACCACTACGGTCAACAAAGGCAGCATCACCCGCGACATCATCGCCGCACCAGAAGGCGACGGCCAAACCGCTCAGGCTGTTATCCCTGGTTAAGTTATGCGAGCGCAGTGCTGTTAAGCGCTAACGCTCGCTTCTTCGACGCCCGCGCTGTTGTGGCGCAGCGCTTTCAGTACGGTTTCGACGATCTGCGGGGCATTCAGGCCAGCTTCGTCATATTGCTTTTGCGGATTGTCATGTTCCTGGAATATGTCGGGCAGACGCATGGTGCGGATTTTCAGGCCTGTGTCCATCAATCCGGCGTCGCTGGCCAGCGTCAGCACATGCGCGCCAAGTCCACCGACGGCTGCTTCTTCAACGGTGATGACAACTTCGTGCGTAGCGATCAGGTGACGGATCATCTTTTCATCCAGTGGCTTGGCAAAGCGCAAATCGGCGACGGTCGTGCTCAGGCCCTTGGCATCAAGCGTGTCCGCCGCCTTCATCGCTTCGGCTAAGCGCGTGCCCAGCGAGAGAATCGCAACCTTCTTGCCTTCGCGCACGATCCGGCCTTTGCCGATTTCCAACTGCTGGGGCACTTCGGGCATGGCAACACCTGTGCCATTGCCGCGTGGATAGCGGAACGCGATCGGGCCGCTGTCGTGCAGCACGGCGGTGTAGGTCATGTGGACCAATTCTGCTTCGTCTGCTGGAGACATGACGACCATGTTGGGCAGTGTTGCCAGATAGGTGATGTCGAATGACCCGGCATGCGTGCTGCCATCGGCGCCGACTAGGCCAGCGCGGTCAATGGCGAAGCGCACAGGTAGATTCTGGATCGCGACGTCATGCACGACCTGATCATATGCGCGTTGCAGGAACGTCGAGTAAATCGCGCAGAACGGACGCATGCCTTGCGCGGCGAGGCCCGCGGCAAAGGTTACCGCATGCTGTTCAGCGATGCCGACATCGAACGAGCGTTCGGGATGGGCGGCAGAGAATTTATCAACCCCAGTGCCGCCGGGCATGGCCGCGGTTATGGCGCAAATCTTGGGATCCGTTTCAGCCAGCTTGGCCAGCGTTTCGCCGAAG
>JBKBTH010000325.1:0-2713 GCA_046290915.1 Sphingorhabdus sp. | reverse complement strand
GCGCACAGCCAGATTGGTAATCTGGAGATGCAAGCCAACCAGATGTTCGACCATATTGTGCACAGCGGCCTATCAAAACGCGACACCGAATTTGTCGAACGCGCCCGCCAAGAGGCGCAAAAAGTGCAAATACTGACCGAGGCAGCCATCGCGGATGGGACGCTGACGTTAGAAGCTTTGTTCGATACCGACTTGCGTCCTGTATCAGGCAGCAATCCACCGCGCTTTACGACGAATCTGACGTCATGGGCGGAACGGCACTGGCAGCCGTTGCTTGAAGATGTAAAACACAGCAATGCGGAGGAAATATTGTCGGTGGTGTGCACAAGCCGGGAAGGATTCTTGCCCGTTCATCTTAAAGAATTCTCACGCACGCCGACGGGCGATATCGCGCATGACACGAAATATTGCCGCAACGGTCGCGTGCTTTTGGAAGGGATCGACATCCCGGCAAAGGCGAGCGAGCAGGACTATATGATGGCTGTATACCGCCACGAAGGTGACGGGCAGACCTATAAAGTCGTGCGTAACGTATACGTCCCGCTGCGCATAAACGGCCGACGTTGGGGCGATTTTGAACTCGCCTACATCGTCTAAACAGGATGCAGCTTAGTTGTTTGGGCGGCGCGCCATGAAGGCCAATCTTTCAAACAACATAACGTCCTGCTCGTTCTTGAGCAGCGCACCATGAAGTGGCGGAATGGCCTTGGTTGGGTCGCGTGACTGCAAAACGTCGAGCGGCATGTCTTCGTGCAGCAGCAACTTGAGCCAGTCGAGCAATTCGCTGGTGCTTGGCTTTTTCTTTAAGCCGGGCACATCCCGAACCTCGTAGAAAATGTCCATCGCCTTAGACACCAGCATCTTCTGGATGCCTGGGAAGTGGACATCAATGATGGCCTGCATCGTCGAGCGGTCTGGGAATTTGATATAATGGAAGAAACAACGGCGCAGAAACGCGTCAGGCAGTTCCTTTTCATTGTTTGAGGTGATGATGACGATGGGGCGATCAACCGCCTTTATGGTCTCCTGCGTCTCGTACACAAAGAATTCCATACGGTCGAGTTCCTGAAGCAAGTCATTCGGAAACTCGATGTCGGCCTTGTCAATTTCGTCGATAAGAAGAACGGGTAACTGGGGAGCAGTAAAGGCTTCCCACAGCTTGCCTTTCTTGATGTAATTTTTGATGTCGTGAACGCGCTCATCACCCAACTGGCTATCGCGCAGACGGGCAACTGCATCATATTCATATAGGCCTTGATGCGCCTTGGTGGTGGATTTGATATTCCATTCAATCAATGGAGCGTTCAGCGCTGTTGCGATTTCCTGCGCCAATACCGTTTTGCCGGTGCCAGGCTCGCCTTTGACGAGAAGAGGGCGGCGAAGCCGCGTGGCTGCGTTTACGGCAACTTTCAAATCATCAGTTGCGACGTAATTATCAGTGCCTTCAAAGCGCATGGACGAACCCCGTTTGTTAATCGAACGGTTAATTCGTTAAGTGGCCCCACCGCGTTATGCAATATAATAGTTTGCGCGGCGCGCACGGTTTATGCTGCGAGCATTTCCGTGTGTCGTGCTGCGATCAGGCGCCAAAGGCCGCGCATTTGCTCTAACGTCTGGTGCGCCCCGAATGCCATTGCCCGGCGATAACTTCCGCCATCGTCAAGCTTTCCAGCAAGCGCCGCGCATTCACTGACCGACGGCAACTGAGCAGCAGTGAGCGCGAGGCCCATTTCATATGCGACCATGTCGAGCAATGGGCGCGTTTGATGCCAATCCACCAAAAAGGCGATTGCAGCACCCGCAGGGCAACCCTTGCGATCGGAAGTCGCCAACATCTGAAAGTTTTTGGCCTGACTTTCGACCAATGTGTTCACTTTGTCCTGGCCCTGCAACCGGCGAATCGGTCCGGCAGTAACCGTTAGTTTATTGAGAAATGATCGTTCAGCGGCGAAACCATCAATTGCGGCGATAAGCCAGCTGCGCGCCGCATCATCGACAATTTTCTGTGCGGCGTGATCGATTATCCCGGGATGACGTCCCTGCGATATGTGCATGAAGTGCGCAATATCGGCCAATAAAGCGGCTCGTGCGGCCTTTGCATGCGGGCGAAGGTCGGGCCGGTCTCCCCCGTTTCCAAGAAACGCAGCCAGCGGTGCTGTGACATCCAGGCTGCCTTCGGACAAAATCGTGCGAACAAAGGCGTCGCCAGGATCATTCCCCAACGATGGCCGTGCCAAATTATACATACACAACTCCCGCCATGGTTCACCGAAGTCCGGAGACACCTAACCGAATTGGAATAGCGAAAAGTCTTAAATAACTGGTTTACGAATGCGAAACCGAAGGCCACCTTCACAGACATAAAGTCGCATACCGGAAACCCAGCGTAAGCGTGGGTTTCCGGTAATGGTCTCGACTAACTAGAAAAGGTTGGGCGTGAAGCTGTCGCTTATTGGTCGAGGAAGCTTCGCATCTTCCGGCTGCGGCTTGGGTGCTTCAGCTTGCGAAGCGCTTTCGCCTCAATCTGACGAATACGTTCGCGGGTAACGCTGAACTGCTGGCCAACCTCTTCGAGGGTATGGTCCGTGTTCATGCCGATACCAAAGCGCATGCGCAGCACACGCTCCTCGCGCGGCGTCAATGATGCCAGAACGCGCGTCACGGTTTCCTTCAAGTTCGCCTGAATGGCGGCGTCTACAGGAATGATCGCGTT
>JBKBTH010000324.1:0-2735 GCA_046290915.1 Sphingorhabdus sp. | reverse complement strand
CAATTAAAGCAACACCGAGCGCCATATTTTCCGGTATTCCGTCAAGTGTAATTGCCGCCAACAGGCCAACACCCTTTTCGGACTGCATTTTCTCGTCGATCCAATAATCGGCCGCGGAAAATAATATCGCTCCGAAAGCCAATGCCGCGATGGCGACCGACATGCTGCCTTCTTTAACCGACGGCTCAACCAATTCGCTGATGACGGACATGATGAGTGCACCGCCAGCAATTGCGACGATAAAGCCCTCTGTCCTTTCTGAAAGCTTGCCGTAAACGCCCCACAAAGCCCCTACCAGCAATGCAGCAGATACGGCGACGATGACGACGATCAAGGTTAGCATGGACGCTAAATTGTCTTGCGCCGCTTACGTTCCGCAGGGGCTGGCGGGGTCGGCAGTTCAAGATATTCTTCAGGCACATATATCGCATATGTTGCCAAGCGAATTTCGTGCACGAATTGTAAAAGGCAAGCCGACAGCAAAGCGAGCGCCAGCATGAACACGGCAACGGCTATCCATGCTGCCGAAATATTGGTGAGCCCCATAACAAACAACACGACGATCATGATGCACACCGATATCGCGGACAGTACCGCATACAATATCGATGATCCCACCACGCGCATGCGCTTTTCAATAATGCGCAGTTCGGTGACGACGCGTTCATGTGCTTGCCCATCAGTCTCGGCATATTGCCGCTGCAGATCGCGCGACCGGTCAACAATCCGCGACAGTCGGCCCGTGAGTACATTGAGCAAGCTGCCCACTGCAACCAGCAGAAACGCGGGCGTCAATGCCGTTTGCAGAACGGAAATGACCGCCGCCAGATCCGGGCCGAACTTAATGTCCATTTTGTAACTCTGCAGCCAATGTCCGCAAATCGGTTTTCAGCAACTTGCCGATATGGCTGCGCGGCATTTCGTCGATTGGGTAGAGCACCGAAATGCGTTGGGTTTTACCAAGCTGGCCGTTCACCCGCTCCAAGATAGCCTCAGGGGTGCTGCTGGCTTCAGCATGTAGCCGCACAAAGCCAACGGGTGTCTCGCCCCATGCATCTGATGGCATGCCGACGACAGCCGCTTCAGCGACCTCTGCTTGCTCTTCCAGCAACTCCTCAAGGTCCTTGGGATAGATATTAAATCCGCCGGAGATAATCATATCCTTCGCGCGACCGACGATTGAGACAAATCCATCTTCGTCGACAATCCCGATATCGCCGGTTTTAAGCCAGATATTGCCCTCTTCGTCGCGCCACTCCATCTCGCGCGTTTTTTCCGGCTGGTTTTTATATCCGGACATCATGGTCGGTGACCGACCAGTTAAAACGCCTTTCGATCCTGCAGGCAGGCGATTGTCTTCCTCATCGAGCACAATCAACTCATGACCCGTCACCGGCTGGCCTACTGTATGCAATTTATCCGGGAAATTATGCGCCTGCAGCATGCAGACGACCCCGCCCTCGGTCATGCCATAAATTTCCACGAGGCCGCCGGGCCAGCGCTTTACGACGTCCGCCTTTAAATCAGCCGGGAAAGGCGCGCTGGTACAGAATTTGATGATGAAGCTCGAAAGGTCATAAGTCCCAAAACCTGCATGCGCCATGAGCCGCTGATATTGGACGGGTACCAGCATTGTATGCGTCGTCTGGTCTGCCTGCGCATGCTCAAGATAACCCGTGACATCGAATTTATCCATGATCCGCGCAAACCCGCCGTGGCACATGGTCGGCAAGAACACCGCGAGCGTCGTGTTCGAATATAGAGGCGTGGAAACCAGCGAACGCGTGTCGCGACTGTAAATGGATTTGAAACCACCCGCCATCTGGTGCCAGCGCATGGCATGCGAATGAATGATGCCCTTTGGCGTACCTGTCGTCCCGCTCGAATAAATGATGTTGAACGGGTCAGTAGGCGCTGGCTCGACTGCTGCGAATGTTGCGCCTTCCTCAGCCATCCAAGCGCTTAAGCTTGGGTGTTGTGCTTCAGCATCGTCCAATATGACAATGTGCACATCGCCCAGTTCTATTCCCGCGAGCTCGGTCAATTTTGCTGCATCTACGAACAGATGCATTGCGCCAGAGTCGCGCAACATGGCGGACAATTGCGCCGGCGTAGCTGACGTCGTCAGCGGCGCAGCGCAGCCGCCTGCGCGGACAGCGGCAAGGTAAACGAGCGCATAATTGATGTTGCTCATGCCCAAAATGGCGACGGCCTGACCATGCTGAAGGCCATCGCGCTGAAGCTGGGCTGCAATGCGTGAGGTCAGCCGCGCAACCTGGCTCCAGGTCGCTTGGGTGCATTTGTCTGCAAGCGCCGGCGCATTGGGCTTTTCCTCGCCCCAAGCGCCAATGAGTGCGCCAAAATCACCAAAGGTCTTTTCCAGCTCAGTGTCGATATTCATTACGCTTCGTTCCCACCCCTCAGATGCTCACCACCGATTTAGCGCGATATCGAAAACTTTCACCGCTTAATTTTTGGCAGCGTATCGTCGCCCAAAAACGCACCGGACGCCTGACGTAAAAGATTGTGGAAAAATAGCCCTTTTTTGCCGCTTTCCCTTGGGTATTTTGGCCTTCGGGCCTATAGTTCGGCGATGACAGAGCAAACACCGGACAACTCCGAAAATAACCCGTCTGCGGATAGCGCAGCGAACCCAAATCAGAACGAATATGGTGCAGACAGCATCAAGGTTCTCAAGGGCCTGGATGCGGTTCGTAAGCGGCCTGGAATGTATA
>JBKBTH010000323.1:0-2745 GCA_046290915.1 Sphingorhabdus sp. | reverse complement strand
CCACGATATCGTCGCCGACACCGCCAGCCGCGACTCGGTGCTGGTCGAGATTGACGCCGAGGGTGCTAATAATCTCGTTGGCCATAATCTGCGGGCGTATATCGACGACCTGGAAAAGAAGATGCGCGCCGCCGCTGCGGATCTGGAATTTGAAGAGGCTGGGCGTCTGCGCGATGAAATACGTTCGTTGGAGGCAACTGAGCTAGGCCTGCCGCACGAACAGCATGTCGCCGCCCCGCGCGGTCGCTCAACAGAAGGCCAGCCCGGCACACGCAAAACGCGGTACGGAAAAACGCAGCGGAAGTTCGGTAAGTAAGCCTTAGCTTTTAGGCAGTTTCGCAATCAGCTTTTCAACTGAAGCGATACGGCCGAGCTTTGACGAAGCAGGTGCTGAAACCTGAACATGAGGCCTTATTGCAACCGTTGCTATCTTGGCCTCTTTAACCGCCTTGCGGTTGATATCCTTCAACAGGCTGTCTGGCAGGTCAAATGAAGCCTGCGCCATACGTATCGGTGCGGCTTGGGCAAGTTGCGGAATGACACGGTCTTTCAGCAACATGGCAACGGCCTTGCGTGCATCAGTATCACTGCGTTTTTGCTTGGGATAAATGAAGCCGTGCGCTGGCCATTCGGTGGAACCTAGCGCGGCATTCGGCGTATACCACACGCGAACGCGGCTCCAGTCATTGTCCTCAGACACATCAATGGCGCGGACGTCTTCCTCAATATGACCGCGCACACCGCCGATGGTGGACCAATTGGCATGGCTGATGATGATGGTCCGGTCATCCAATATGCGGCGCACCGCGGCCACATGACCAAGGCGCATATTCCCGTGCGGGGGAAAGGCAAGCACTGCGCCTAATCTGGGCGCGTTTCCGCGTCCATATGTGCCTTCTGCCTTATCCCACCAAGTATGCGCATCGCCGTAAATGGAAACGCCCGACAGCGCCCGCGCATAAGGCACGCATTGCAAGCCTTCGTTCAGCGCGGCAGCCGGCGCGGCGACAAGCATCAAGGATAGGATGATTCCCCTCATGCATCTGCAGATAGCCAGAGTTGGAAAACACCGGCCTAAGCGCTTTGGTTAACGAAGTGATTAAGTTTTTAGTTGAACAGCCGTATTAACGCTGAAATTCCGGCAAGGCCAAGGATGCCCGCGACAAAACTGCGCCACAGACTGGGCGCCACCTTTCCAAAGGATTTTGCCCCCAGCCAATTGCCTGCCAACACTGAAGGAAATAGCAACAGCGACAGCCATAATAAGCGCCCGTTGGCCAACCCCAAGGCAAAGGCCGAAATGGTTCCGGCAATCGCAGTGGCAAAGAACACCAGCATCATTGACGCCCGGGCTTCTTTCGGTGGAATGGGCTGGCGCAAGTAGAACGGAACGACGGGCGGCCCAGGCATTGCGGCGAACCCAGTCAATATACCCGATGCAATGCCAGTTAATGCCGTTTCTTTTGGTCCCGGCCGCAGTTCACCGCGTTGTGGAAGCAGGACGAGCGCGAAAGCCCCGATCGCAATTGCGGCAATCATGAGACGCGCAACGTCGGGCGTTGTAACCTTAAGCAGAAGCACGCCCAACGGTGTAGCCAGCATGGCAAAGGCGGCAATCATCAATGCACTTTGCCGATGCGCGTCCGCAAAAATGACCTTCAGCCCAACGGGCCCAATCAGCACCTGAAGCAAAATGCCGATAACGACCGCTTCGCCTGGCGTCACGATCATCCCGAACAAGGGCACCAGAATGATCGCCATGCCAAAACCGGTCAGCCCGCGGATATACGCAGCGCCAAATGTCATTGCGGCCAACAGCAGCAATTGCGCCGTGGCAAGGCCCGTCAAATCTTGAATGGTCAGTGCCCCATTGCAGCATGGTCAGCGGCGGTGAGCGGCTTTTCTGCCTTCACGCCGCGTTTATCCAGCCAGGCCTGCATCTCTTTCATTTCGGCTTCCTGCGTCGCGATCACCTTTTCGGCCAATGCGCGAACTTCTGGATCCTTGCCATGTTCAAGTGCAACTTTCGCCATTTCGACTGCGCCGACATGATGCGGGATCATGCCCTGCATGAATGCGACGTCGGCATCTTGGGCGATATTGCCCATCCCGGCATGCATTTTGTCATTGGCAGCGGCATAGGCCTTCTGCGCAGCATTGTAGCTTGCGGTAGCATCAGCCTTTGCAGGCGCTTCGCTTGTTGCAGCAGCGTCATCAGCCGCAGGTTTTTGGCATGCCGCCAACAGCAAAACAGCCGCAAGCGTTGAAGGAAGCGTCTTCATCACAATCTCCTGAATGGGCAAAAATGTGGGTTAGCGAATGTCGGGTGGGGTCGCCTCATGCGACAGCATCGCGATGGCTTCGCCCAATGTCATAATGCGCTGACCATCGGAACCAAGGCTGCGGATCGCAACCTTGCCTTCTTCGGCCTCACGCATACCAACCACGAGCAAATGCGGCACCTTGGCAACGCTGTGTTCGCGCACCTTGTAGTTGATCTTCTCGTTACGCGTATCGGCCTCGACCCGAATGCCAGCCGCTTTCAGCTTGGCCGTGACATCATGCGCATAGTCGTCAGCTTCCGAAGTGATCGTCGCAACGACCGCTTGCACAGGTGCCAACCATACAGGGAAGCGCCCGGCATAATGTTCGATCAAAATGCCAATGAAGCGCTCATAGCTGCCGAAGATCGCACGGTGGAGCATGACGGGACGGTGGCGTGCGCCATCTTCACCGACATAGCTT
>JBKBTH010000322.1:0-2749 GCA_046290915.1 Sphingorhabdus sp. | reverse complement strand
CGTTATATCAGGCCCGACAATTATTCCAGCGGGCACGATGGTATCGGTCACGGGCGGGCATGGCGGCGTGAATGGCCTGAACCGGGCATATACCAAAGCGGTCACTGCCGAGCGCAACAATCTGTGCGACGGACCTGATGAATGCGCCAGCGCCGTCCGCGCGCAAATTTCCCTCGGCGCTGAAGTCGTCAAATTTGCCGCAACCGGCGGAGTCCGCTCCAACGTTGCAGGCGGGCTTGGCAAGCAAATGACTGACGCCGAAATGAAGTCCATCGTTGACACAGCCCACAGCTTCGGCCGCAAGGTCACGGCGCACGCCCATGGCAAGGAAGGCATTGATGCCGCCTTGCGCGCTGGCGTCGATTCCATCGAACATGGCAGCTTCATCGACGATGAGACCGCCAAATTGTTCAAGGCAGAAGGCGCAGCTCTGGTGCCTACAGCCGTCGCGCCAATTGCTGCACTTGCCCAAGCGCGGCGCGGCGATGCCCCTGCACCACAACTGGCAAAAGCCGAAGAGGCAGGGGTCGCCCACGCCAACAGCTTTGCCCGCGCGGTGAAGGGCGGCGTGCGGATATTATTTGGCACTGACTCCGGTGTCGCGCCGCACGGAGAAAATGCAAAGGAATTTGCGCTGATGATCAAGGCCGGAATGACCCCGATGCAGGCGATCAAGTCAGCAACGGTGGACAATGCGGACGAGCTGGAACGCCCTATCGGCGCCATCCTGCCCGGACGTGACGCGGATATCATTGCGCTGGCCGGAAACCCGTTAAACGATGTGACATTGCTCGAAAAGGTCGACTTCGTGATGCGCCGCGGCGTGGTGCACAAGCTTGATGGAAAGCGGCAGCCCTTCCCGCCAGAGTAAGTTCAACATGATGTGGCAATGTTTCAAGATTGATGCATCCACGCTGTCACCCTGAACTTGGTTCAGGGTCTTACTTTCATCGCTCGAAAATGGGGGTGCTGAACCAACTTCAGCATGACGCAAACGGGTTCATGTTCTAAGCGGGTGCCATTCTGATTCGGGGCGCTCATGCCAATGGCGGCCCATCCAACATCTAGGGGAAAATATCATGGCCGAGGGCAATGTCGCCGCTGATCAACTGCGTTTGTTTATCGAGCGCATCGAGCGTTTGGAAGAAGAGAAAAAAGGCATCGCTGACGATATCCGCGACGTATATTCGGAAGCCAAGAGCCAGGGCTATGACGCAAAAATCATGCGTCAGATCGTTCGCCTGCGCAAAATGAGCCAGGACGATCGTCAGGAAATGGAAGCCATTTTGGATACTTACAAATCGGCGCTTGGTCTGGCATAATCTCAGCTCCCCCATAAGGAGATGAAATCATGCTGATGACCACGACCACGTCTGTTGAAGGCCAACCCGTCCGCGAATATCTCGGCGTTGTAACCGGCGAATGCATTGTCGGCGCGAACATCTTTAAAGATCTTTTCGCCGGCATCCGCGACATCGTCGGCGGCCGCGCTGGCGCCTATGAAAACTCGTTGCGCGATGCCCGCCAGACCGCATTGGCCGAACTTGCAGCAGAAGCCCGCAACATGGGTGCCGACGCCGTCATTGGCATCGATCTTGATTATGAAGTGCTGGGCAAAGAAGGCTCGATGCTGATGGTCACCGCGTCGGGGACTGCGGTGAAGTTGAGCTAAGTGAGCTGTAGGCATTCGGAAGAATGCGGAATACAATTACTTCGGCACAACGTGAGATAAACGAAAATACGCTTTTTATTAGGTACTTACAAATCCGATCAAGCCTTGGTAGTAAAACTCAGGCTCATTGAAATGCCGACGAGCATCCAGGCAGGAGAAGGTCGTGATCACGGATTCGGTTAAGTTGATATTTTCAGGTGCCATATCGACCAAGTTGTGGCTTGCCGCAATTCTGGCAAATGTCGGCGCCATGACGTTATCGGTTTTCATCGACGATGAATTGTTTCCCGATCTCGGCGTCGGGGTCTCAGCATTGTTGACGATTACCCTGATCGTCGGCGTGATTGCGTTGTTCGTCACGCTTTGGAATCTGACTCGCGCGTTGGCGTTGGCACACACTGGCGAACAGGGTGGAGTCGGCCCGTGGATTGGATGGGGCTTTGTGGCAATACTTCCCGTTTTGCCGCTGTTTATCCTCCTCGATTTCGCATCAGATGAACAGCCATTTTGGTTGTTGAGTTCTTTTGTTTTAGCAGCTGCATCATGTTTGCTTGTGCCCATTAGCGTTCATGCAACGGGACGCGCGATAAATCGCAACGGCGCATCCCTTGGCACTATTTTCGATTATTGGTTGGCGCGATATACTCGTCTGTTCGTTGCATATTTCATCGTGTCAGTTCCCCTAACGATGATCAGCGACGCGCTAGACAATTATGGCAATTCAACACCGACCGACGCAATATTGACCGCGTTCGCCACATCAATTTTATATTTTATCGTTACTCTATTAAGCATCGCAGTAACGGTAATTGCCTACCGCGAAGCCGAAGCTGGCCGGCCATTATCCGCTAGCTGAGCGAGCGGTGTTGCCCTTCGCCCCTTCCCTGATGTAAGGGCGCGCCTTCATATCCTTTAGCCAGAGAAGAGCAGAGCCATGGCAGGCCATAGCAAATTCAAGAATATCCAGCATCGCAAGGGTGCGCAGGACAAAAAGCGCTCGGCGCAATTTTCCAAGCTTTCGCGCGAAATTACCGTCGCGGCGAAGATGGGCATGCCCGATCCCGACATGAACCCGCG
>JBKBTH010000321.1:0-2776 GCA_046290915.1 Sphingorhabdus sp. | reverse complement strand
CCGTTCTTCTTCATCGATTCAATTGCGTTTTTCGCAGCAGCCTTGGACGAATAGCCTTCGGTCCAGAACATCGTTTCTGCGTTATATTTGAAATAGGCGACAAATTCGCCCTTCTTGTTTTCCTTGATCTCAAAATAATGTGCCATGAAATCCTCCAACAACTCCGCCAGATCGGCGAAGCGGAGACTATCAAACATCAGGCATTCAACAAGACAATTTGGGGTAAATTAGTGTAAACGTTCTGGCGCATAAAGTGCAGCATTTACGCGCTCTGGCGGTAATATGGCATCGTTCAGCAACGACGCAGCTAACTGCGCGGCGGCGGGTGCAGTCTGGATGCCAAAGCCGCCCTGCCCCGCAAACCAGAAGAACGCTTCGTTTGCACGGTCGCGGCCAATGACAGGAAGCCGGTCAGGCGCAAAACTGCGTAAACCCGCCCATTTATGTTCGACACGGCGGATGTCCCAGTCAACAACCTGCTGCAGCCGGTCGATCGCAAGCGCGATATCCAGTTCTTCGGGCGCGGCATCGCATGGCGGCGTCGCGGTCTCGTCATGCGGGCTGAGCCACAAACGGCCGCCTGTATCCGGCTTAAAATAGAAACTGCCGTCAAGCCCGATCACAAGCGGCAGTGCCGCCGGCACGTCAGGTGAGACCGCCAATTGCGCAATGGTGCGGCGATAGGGTTGAATGCCCATAGGGCGAACCTGCGCGATCCGCGCCACATCATCGGCCCATGCCCCTGCGGCATTGACGATGATATCAGCCGTGCAGTTCAAGCCATCTGCCTGAATATGCCATGCGCCGTCGCGCCAGTGGGCAGTTTCCAGCCGACTGTTGCAATGCAACTGCACGCCTTGCTTGCGCGCCTGCCGCAGATAGGCAGCGTGCAAGGCGGCAACATCAATGTCGGAGCATGCCGCTTCCCAAAGGCCAGTGGTCCATTCACTGCGCAAGCCAGGTATGTGCTTTTGCAGATCGCTGCGGCCGTTCCGTTCAATATGCACGCCACTTGAGGCGAATTCGGCCAGCATATCGTCAGCCAATGGTTGCTGTTCCGCCGTACCGATATGTAGCGCGCCACGTGGATGCATCAACGGGCCGTCATGAAAATCCTTGGGTGGGTTCGCCAGAAAAGGGCCCGACGCCGTTGTCAGCGGTTGAACGCTTGGGCCACCATAGCATTCATCCCAGAAAGCCGCTGACCGGCCCGTGGAATGATATCCGGGATGCGCTTCCGCCTCAATCAAGACGACCGACTGGAATGCAGACAGCTCCGCCGCAAGACTTGCACCGGCGATGCCAGCGCCGATAATGGCAATGCTAAAATCGCTCATGGCCGGGGTGCGTGCAGGTCCAAAAAGGCGTCGATCCGTTTCAGGCACTGGTCGCGCACGCCATCGGCTTCGCGCAGCAACTCATGCGCCGCCTCTTTGCCGAAAATGAGCGTTTCGACATTTGGCAGGCGTTTGCTGTCTTCGATGATACGCGTCGTGCTGACCAGTTGATCCGCCGTCGTTGCAAGCAATAAGATGGGCGTATGCACCGCCTCCAACGCGCCGGGTCGTTCCAGCAAGCGGATAGACGCAATGGCGCGTTCAACCCAGTGCCAGCTCGGCGGTCCAAGCTTAACTTCCGGACGCAACGCCCACCACGCAACCTCGTCTTCATACCGGTCATCATCATGCGTGAGCATTTTGCCGCGCATGCTCATCGGCGATAATGGCTTTTCGCTGACTTTCCACGCGGCTTGCTCGCCCTTGCCCAGTTTGACCATCAACTTGGTAGCGGCATGGTTCAGTGCAAGCGGAAGGCCGCCGGTTTGAATGCCAAGCATCGGCGCACTCATCGCCACAGCGTCGGGATCGAACGCCTTTTCCACCAAGGCGCGCATGGCAATTTGGCCGCCCATGCTGTGCGCCAAAACGACATGCGGTCCGGGCGTTTCGCGCTTCCACGCATCCCAGAATGTGCGGAGATCAGATATCCAAGTCGCGAAATCGTCAATATGCCCGACTGCGGGATCATCCAGCAATCGGCCCGATGCACCCTGCCCGCGCCAATCGATGGCGGTAACATGCCATCCGGCATCGGCATAATATACCAGCGTTTCGAGATATTTTTCGTAATGATCACCGCGACCGGGCAAAAACAACAATGATCCACGCGGCGGTTTCGAAGCCAGCCAATCGATACGCCGGATCGGCCATCCATCGGCGGCTTGCCACATGGTCTCTGCGGCATTCGCCGGAACTGCGCGTCGGTTCATCGGTGTTTTCGGTGCGTGCATGGTTACGTTTTGGCAATCTTTAATGGTTAATACTGTGCAGATGACCAGTGAAACTCTCGCTTACGCAACGCTTGGCGGCTTGGCAATTGCGCTGTTGGTATCAATCTATACCGACATCAGATATCGCCTTATTTTCAACAAGGTAACCATCGCCATCGCGATTGGTGCACCCTTATATTGGTACGCCACGGGCGGGTTTAATCTTACCGATATCGGCCTTCACCTGCTGACCGCAGCGATTACGCTTATTGTCTTTGCCGCTGCCTTTCATTTCGGCGCCATGGGTGGCGGAGATGTGAAGCTTTTCGCGGCTTTGGCGTTGTGGTTTCACTGGGTCGAAGTCATCCGCCTCATTTTATACGCGTCGATCATCGGCGCGGCGGTAACCATCATTTTTCTGGCGATTCACAAATGGAAACAGAGGGATGGCCGCGCGCGCATCCCTTATGGCGTCGCGATCGCACTTTCCGGGCTCTGGATAGCCGG
>JBKBTH010000320.1:0-2792 GCA_046290915.1 Sphingorhabdus sp. | reverse complement strand
ATTTTGGGTTGCGATGAGCAGGTCCATTATTTTCCTATTCTGCGTGTCGGTGTATGATGGGCTGAAACGCCGCAACCCAATGCGCAGGTTGCCGGCGGGGCTTGCCATCCGGTGAAACAAAGGCAGCGGTCACCCGTGCCTCGGTTAGTATTTCGTCGCCGCGCATGACTGTTTGATGAATGTCGCAACTTGCGGCCCGCACCGCCTCGACTGTGCTGATAACAACCAACGCATCATCAAAGTGGGCAGGACGGCGATATTTGATGTTCATTTCGGTGACTGCATAGGCGCCTTGGCCCTCTGCATGCACGGTACGCTGGTCAATGCCGACACAGGCCAGCATGTCCGACCGGGCACGCTCCATGAAATGCAAATAGCGCGCATGGTAGACTACGCCCGAAAAATCGGTGTCCTCAAAATAGACGCGCACCGCAAACAGGTGCTGCGTGCCGTCAAAATGGCCTTGGTAGGGTGAAGGGACGGTCATTTAAAAATCGTTTAACCGTTGTGGAGTCCGGCGGGAAGGCTTTTTAAACGGCGCTGGCGCAATTGGTCGCCTTATCGACTCCACACGTCGTCACGTATCAAACAAACCGTCCTGCGATCCTGCAGGTGGATTAAGCCCAAGATGCTTCCATCCAGGTCCGTTGAGGCAGCGGCCCCGCGCCGTTCGTGCGATGAGGCCAAGTTGAAGCAGATAGGGCTCAACAACATCCTCGATGGTGTCACGCGGTTCCGACAGGCCAGCGGCAAGCGCCTCAACGCCCACTGGTCCGCCGCGATAAATATCGGCGATCATGTAAAGATAGCGCCGGTCCATTGCGTCAAGGCCAAGCGCGTCGACCTCAAGCCGGTTCAGCGCATTATCTGCGATTTTGGCCGTGACGACGGGTTCACCTGCGACATTGGCAAAGTCACGTACGCGGCGCAGCAAACGTCCGGCAATACGCGGCGTCCCGCGCGCGCGCTTCGCAATCTCGTTTGCCCCATCGGGCGCAATGCCAAGGTCAAGCAAGCGCGCGGCGCGGGTGACGACCAGCTCGAGCTCGCTGTGGGTGTAAAAGTTAAGCCGGACCGGAATGCCAAAGCGATCGCGCAGTGGCGTGGTCAGCAAACCCTGCCGTGTCGTCGCGCCGACCAGTGTAAACGCGGGCAAATCAATCCGCACCGACCGCGCCGATGGACCTTCGCCGATCATGATATCAAGCGCGCGGTCTTCCATTGCGGGATAGAGGATTTCCTCGACCACGGGGGAAAGCCGATGGATTTCGTCAATGAACAAGACATCGCCATCTTCCAAATTGGTGAGCAACGCCGCCAGATCGCCGGATTTGGCGATGACTGGACCGGATGTGGCGCGAAAACCGACACCCATTTCCTTGGCCACAATTTGCGCCAATGTCGTCTTGCCAAGCCCCGGAGGGCCAAAGAACAACACATGGTCCAACGGCTGCCCGCGACCCTTCGCGGCTTCAATAAACACGCGCAAATTGTCTCGCGCGGCAGCTTGTCCGATGAACTCTGCGAGCGTTTTGGGACGCAGCGCGGCGTCGACATCTTCTGGCCGTTTGTCGGGGGTGGTGATGCGGTCGTCTTCAGTCATGCGTACTTCTCGCCCTCGGTGCGGCCATGCTTGATAGACCCTGAAACAAGTTCAGGGTGACGGTGGGTTATCAAGTCGGACATTGAACTCACCGCGAAGCCCGCTTCAGCGCCAGCCGGACGAGCGCATCCAGCGTTGCATCGGGGCCAAGTTCCTCGACCGCCTGCGCCACGGCATTGCCTGCCTCGCCGGGTTTAAAGCCCAGATTGGCGAGCGCGGACATTGCGTCTTGTGCGTGGTCGCCATTTGCGGCCCCAGTCGCAATCAGTTTCGCTCCGCTGCCAATTCCGGCAAGCGCGCCAACCTTGTCTTTCAATTCGTTGACGATCCGGCTGGCAAGCTTGGGCCCGACGCCGTTTGCGCGGGCAACCATTGCTGCGTCGCCGCTGCCAATCGCAAGCGCGAGGTCAGCAGGTTCAATCGCGGACAATATCGCCAGCCCGACCTTGCCGCCAACGCCTTGTACGCCCGTGAGCAACCGGAACCAGTCGCGTTCTTCCTTGGTCGCAAAGCCAATGAGGCGCATGTCGTTTTCCGACACCTGCATTTCAGTGAACACGGTGGCGAAATCGTTGGTCTTGCCCAATGCGCCAAGCGTACGCGCGCTGGCCTGCACAAGATAGCCGACGCCGTTGACGTCGATCACCAGATGGTCAACGCCCGTTTCATCAATGCGGCCGTAAAGCTTTGCTATCATTCCCAAGCCTGTTCAGAAAAAGTGGAAACCGGTTTTTCGATTAAAACAGGCTGCCCACAATGCCCCTTCATCGCAAACGGTTAGCGCGGGGTGGACTCAAGGGCAAGAAAAAGAGAACAATAGGCGAACTAACCGCGCATATGATGCGCATGCGTTATCGCAACGGCGAGTGCATCAGCGGCATCTGGCCCAGCGATTTTGAGCCCTGGCATCAAGATGCGTAGCATAGCCTGCACCTGTTCTTTTTCGGCTTTGCCCGTGCCAACGACCGATTTTTTCACCAACCTTGCGGCATATTCCGTGACGGGCGTACGGTTGCGGGCTGCACCCAAAAGCACAACCCCGCGCGCTTGCCCAAGCTTCAGCGTCGACTGCGGGTTCTTGTTGACGAACACCTCTTCGACGGCAGCGCAATCGGGCCGAAAATGGTCAAGCACGGCGTGCAGTTTTTCATCGAGCAACACGAGCCGATTGGCCAAGGGCAGCTTGGTA
>JBKBTH010000319.1:0-2811 GCA_046290915.1 Sphingorhabdus sp. | reverse complement strand
GCGAAGCGCGCGATGCGGAGCAATTGCAGGGGCTTGTCGATGGTCTGGACGCCGCCGGTTACAAGGTTGAGCGGGTCGAGCTCAACAAATAATCCCGAACGCGCGAAACATGGTAAATTCGCTTTTCAGCACATCGCCACATGTGCATAAAAGGTGCGTATTGTTCAAAAGTCGAAGCGAAGAGCGGAGAGACAATGAGTGCACCAGTCCGTTTTCCTCGGTTTTTTGTTACCAGCCCAGGACCTTGTCCGTATTTACCCGGCAAGACCGAGCGCAAGGTTTTTACTGAACTTAACGGCAACCACGCCGATGAATTGAACGAAGCGCTTGGCCGCATCGGCTTTCGCCGCAGCCAGAATGTAGCGTACCGGCCAAGCTGCCTCGATTGTAAGTCCTGTGTCTCCGTTCGCGTGCGTACAGATGAATTCCAGCCAAACGCCACGCAGCGCAAGATATTGCGCCGCAACGCTGATCTGGTGGTCAGTGCGTGCCGCCCATGGTCGACATCCGAACAATATGATTTGCTCCGCCGCTATCTGGCGAGCCGCCATCCAGAGGGCGGCATGGCGAATATGGACGATATGGATTATGCCGACATGGTCGAACAATCCCCCGTCCGCAGCCATGTTGTCGAATATCGTACGCCCACACGTTTCGGCCGGCTTGGCGAATTGGTGGGCGCGTGCCTGACCGATCAGCAAAGCGACGGCATGTCGATGATCTACAGCTTTTACAATCCCGACATGGAAGAACGCGGCGGGCTTGGTAACTTCATCATCATGGACCACATCCTGCGCGCAAAGGCGGCTGGTCTGCCATATGTGTATCTGGGCTATTGGGTAGATGGCGCCGCGCGGATGCAATATAAAACGCGCTACCGCCCGCTGGAACGCCTGGGCCCCGATGGCTGGGAATTGTTCGACCCCGACCTTTCAAGCTGAAGATTGTTGCCCAAAGCGGACTGTCCGGATGCGACAACATTTCGGACAGAGGCGCGAACCGCTCTGGTGTCCCTAAGCTGCACGAACTCAATGTGGGAATGCGCCCGTTTCGACGCCCGTCTTGTCATGCAAGGCGAAGCGATCGATAATATCGGCGCTAGCTTCGTTGTAGCCGATCACCTCCACCTCGCGCCCGTCACGCCTGAGACGAGCAACGATTTTGTCAAGTGCGCCAACACCCGATATATCCCAGAAATGCGCGGCATGGACGTCGATTGTGACGCGCTTTGCGCTGTCTTCGATCAGGAAGGCTCGTGTGAAACGGTCAACCGATGCAAAGAAAATCTGACCGGTAACGACATAACTCGCTTCGTTCCCGTCTGCAGAGGCGGCTCGGACAACCGCAAACATATTGCGAACTTTGCCGGTGAAGAAGATACCAGACAGCAATACACCGACCAAAACGCCTTTCGCCAGATCGTGAGTTGCGACCACAACGATGACTGTTGCTACCATAACCACCGACGACGTCCATGGATGGCTTCGCATATTGGGAATGGAGTTCCAGCTGAATGTGCCGATCGATACCATAATCATAACTGCGACTAGTGCAGGCATCGGGATTTGCCCTACATAGGGTCCGAGCACCGCCAACAAAAACAGCAGAAACGCGCCTGCAACAAATGATGAAAGGCGCGTGCGCCCCCCCGAGGTCACATTGATGACCGACTGTCCGATCATAGCGCAGCCGCCCATCCCACCGAAGAAAGCGGCAACAATATTGGCGCTGCCTTGCCCCCCACATTCACGGCGCTTGTCGCTTTCGGTGTCGGTCATGTCATCGACGATCTGTGCCGTCAGCAAGGATTCCAGCAAACCAACCGCCGCCATTGTGAGCGAATATGGCAGGATGATCTGCAGCGTCTCCAGATTGAGTGGCACATCGGGTAAAACAAAGCTTGGCAGGCCCTGCGGTAACGCCCCCATGTCGGCGACCTTATTGACGTCTACGCCAGTTATTATGGTGATGGCCGACAAGATGATGATCGCTACCAATGGTGACGGAACCGAAGTTGTCAGGCGCGGAAGCAGGTATATAATGGCAAGCCCACCTGCGACCATGGCATAAGTTTCCCAGCCTACATTAGTAAGTTCGGGTAACTGAGCCATGAAGATCAGTATTGCGAGTGCGTTGACGAAGCCAGTTATCACCGAGCGCGACACAAACTGCATCATCAAATCCAGCCGCAATAATCCTGCGGCTATCTGGATCAGGCCCATCAATATCGTTGCTGCAAACAGATACTGAACACCATGCTCCTGAACCAAGGGAACCACCAGCAAGGCGATAGCTGCAGTTGCAGCAGAAATCATGCCGGGACGACCACCGGTAAACGAAATCACTATGGCAATGGCAACCGAAGCGTAAAGCCCAACGCTTGGGTCCACACCTGCAATGATGGAAAAGCCTATGGCTTCGGGAATTAAGGCCAAGGCAACGACTATACCAGCAAGTATATCCGCGCGCGGATTGGAGAGCCATTCGCGGCGTAGCGAGGCGAGATGTGACATAAAAAATCCAAAATCAATATGGCAACTAAAGTGCCTCATTGTCCCGGGGATAGGCGCCGGGCCGAGCCACCCAGCACGCTGAGTCCGTCGAATGACCTCGTATTGGATGATCGGCAGCGATAGTTCAACCTGTTGCCGACAAAAAACGCAGATCGGTTACGTTTAGCATTTCAGAGAACAAGCAACGCATGATCCGTGCCTAAAGCTGTGACAGTTTATGTTGGACGAAGGTCCACGCAATGTCCGCTTGCCACAACATTCCAGACGTTCGGCCAAAGCGTTAAGCGCTCTAATTCCA
>JBKBTH010000318.1:0-2812 GCA_046290915.1 Sphingorhabdus sp. | reverse complement strand
GACAGGGTCAAGTTTACCCGCGCGGGCTACCTCCGTCAGGTCGCGCGCGAATTTCTTCAGCGCATCATAGCGGTCTTCGGCGCCCGCGGTGTCGGCTGACCGACCGCCACGAAGCGCGTTAATCGCGGCGTTCAGCCCTTCAGCCGTCACGGCAGCGGCGGCCAAAGCCTTGCCTGCGGTGGTCGTTGAAGCCAGCGCAAGCGCGAGCAAAAAACGCTCAACGGTCACATAGCTGTCGCCTGCCTTTTGCGCGACCTGTTCAGCGGAATCGAGAACACGCACGGCGTCATTATCAAGGCCGGGTGTCTGTTGCGCACCGCCGCCGGAAACCGCCGGAACCTTGGCCAGCGCTGCATCGGTTTCGCGCAATGCAGTCGCGGCATCGCCACCTGCCGCTTTGATGAGCCCTGAGGCCATGCCTTGCTCATCCTCAAGCAACGCTTTGAGAAGATGCTCAGGCCCAATGCGCTGATGGCTCATGCGAATGGCTACGGTCTGCGCGCTTTGCAGAAAACCCTTGGCCCGGTCGGTGAATTTGTCGAGGTTCATGCGCTATTTCCCAAAATGCCGTTGCTGCCCCGTGCGAGACAAACGCAACTCATATTGAGAATGTAGTGCGGCATTTTCGCAACACAAGTATGCACATTGGGTGCAGTTGTTGTTAGCTTACGGTCACCAATTGTTTCGCCTTCGCTGGCTTGGGTACAGCGCGAGCGCCTGCCTCGCCGGTCGAGACATAATGTTCCACGCTGTGCATCATGCGCAAAAACGCGACTTCTGCCAGATCATGGGGGTTGCCCTCTTCATCGAAGATATCGTGGAACCATGCATCGGCAGGGAAATTTTCGAGCGGGCTGATCCAGTTGGCCCACGGCAGATGCGTTTGTGTTTTGCCGCGGACAAGACCCCAGCAAAACATGCCGATGCGATGTTTCTGCGCAATGGGCAAAATCGCCTGAAATGTGCTGCCCGCTGGCCGTGCCATATATTCGGAGCACATGAGGGGGCGACCATAGACCTCAAGCCACGCCACCCGCTGTGCAAAATCTTCCGCGCCGCCATAATTGTGGAAGGTGATGATGTCAGAATTATCAATCTGCGCCTGTTGAAGCGGCGTCATTTTGTCGTGGTCGGACCAGTCGCCAATCCAGATCGCACTGGTCAGCGGTTGAATGGGCTTTGCTGCCCGTGCCCAACCAAAGGCATCGACCATCAGCGGCCGGACCAGATCGCCCTTCATCCGCCATTCCTCGGCATCGCAGAGCGCAACGTCGGGTCCATTGTCCGGCTCGTTCCAGATGTCCCATGCCAAGATGCGTGGGTCATGCGCAAAGCGACCGACAATACCGCGCACATAAGCTTCCAATCGCGGGCGCTGTGCCGGGTCAGCCAGCGCCTTCATGCCGGGCGCCTGAACCCAGCCACTGTTATGGACGCCGGGAAGCGGCGCGCGTTGCGGTCCAAGTACGGGATCGGGGTCCCAGCACGAATCGAACAAGACAAACATTGTCCGGATTTTATGGGCGTCGGCATGCTGCAGAAATGCCTCGATCCGCGCCATGAAGCCTTCAGCATCCTGAAGCCATAAGAGGTCGTGCAGATATACCCGAACAGCATTCATGCCGACCGACGCAGCGAGCGCCAGTTCGTTGTCAATGGCGCCCAAATCAAAGGTTTCGGCTTGCCACATTTCCAACTGGTTGATGGCGTAGGATGGTGCGAAGTTACATCCGCTGTGCCACGGCAAAGCCGCATACCAAGCGCGTGCAGTCGATGGTTCCCAACGTGTTATCATGTGCGCCCCTTGCCGGGTTCCCGTCCGGCTAACAGTGTGTAACTGCATGTAATAAGCCCCGCAAACTATACGGGGCATTAATAAGAAGGAATCCCCAAAATAGGTATTTCCGCCAAAATGCGACGAAGCGAATGCGCGATGTCGCTGTCGGTTATGGCAACAGAACCGCCTGTCGGATGCGCGCAAGGCACGGAATGCATGGAAGGACTTTCCTTTCGCAAAGACTTGGTTATGCCCTTCCACCGAGGAGATGGACCGGAACGAGGACTGTCGCGTGGGAGAGAATGATGCGGAAATTTTTGTGGGCGTCTTTGGCGCTTGCCGGTGTGGTTGCGGGCGCAGGCGCCTTGTGGGAGCCTTTGGCGGCAACGGAATATGAAACTGCCAAGCGGACCTACGACGCCGAGATTGTGCGCGACGAATATGGCGTGCCGCATATCAATGGCGCGACTGATGCGGACACCGCTTACGGCCTCGCTTATGCGCATGCCGAAGATGATTTTTCGACGATAGAAGATGTCGTGGCGATGACGCGTGGCCGCTACGGCGCATTGGCTGGCTCGGACGGTGCTAAGGTCGATTATGTCCTGCATTTGCTGGGTGCCAGAGAAACAGCCGAAAAACGTTACATGGAATTATCGCCGGAAGTACGCGCGGTGGCCGAAGCCTATGCCGCTGGTCTCAACCATTATGTGTCGAAGCATCCGGGTGAAGCGCGCCTGTCGAAACTCTTTCCGGTTACGGGGCAGGACATCGTAACGGGCTTTGTTCTGCGCGCGCCATTTTTCTACGGACTTGATGGCGCAATCGGCGCGCTGACCGAAGGCAAGCCGCAGCCCAAGGAGAGCGCGGCGCCGATGACGCCTATCGGGCGGGATCCCGAATTGAACGGATCCAATGCCTTTGCCCTTGCACCAAAGCGCATGGCCGATGGCAAAACGTGGCTGATTTCCAATTCGCACCAGCCCTATGAAGGGCAGGTTGCATGGTATGAGGCGGTGACGCATTCGGGCGAAG
>JBKBTH010000317.1:0-2827 GCA_046290915.1 Sphingorhabdus sp. | reverse complement strand
ATCTAGATGACCATCCAGAGGATGAGGCCGCCGTGTATCGCGCTGCTATCGATACGATCGTGCGATTGGCAGGAACCCCGGCGGCGCAAGTTCAACCATATGATATGGCGACCTACTTACGCGAAGTGCACCTGCTCACCGAATGGTACATGCCTGCGATGGGTCTTTCCTTTGACTCAAGTGCATTCAACGAGATGTGGACAGGCGCGTTGGGACCATTGGCATCTTGCAAAGATGTAACCGTCTTGCGCGATTACCACGCCGAGAACATCATGTTGCTGGATGACGGCCAGCAAGGCATCATCGACTTTCAAGATGCGCTGGTCGGCCATCCGGCATATGATCTCGTATCGTTATTGCAGGACGCGCGGCGCGATGTTCGGCCAGAATTCGAAGCAGAAATGCTGGCTTATTATCTGGCTGCTGCCAATCCTAGCTGCGATTTCGATACGCATTATGCGTTGCTAGGCGCACAAAGAAATACCAAGATCATCGGCATATTCACGCGGCTGTGGAAACGGGATGGCAAGGAGAGATATCTGTCATTCCTGCCGCGCATGTGGGGCTTGCTAGAGCGCGATTTATCACATCCCGCCTTGGCGAACATAAAACAGTGGTTCGATATGCACATTCCCCTCGAAGTTCGCAACCAAAGCCCTTTAGACATTGTCCATGACTAATCGCGTGAACACCGCAATGATCATGGCGGCGGGGAAGGGGACGCGGATGATGCCGCTTACCGCTGACCGGCCGAAGCCATTGGTTGAGGTAGGCGGCGTTGCGTTGCTCGATCATGTTTTGGAGCATTTACGCGATGCGGGTATCGGCAAAATTGTCGTCAACGTTCACTATCGCGCCCAACAGGTCGAGCAACACTTGGCGGCGCATGCTTCGGATTTTGCTGTATCGATATCTGACGAACGCGAACTATTGCGAGACACGGGCGGCGGACTTGTTCAGGCACTGCCGCTGATTTCCGACGATCCATTTGTCTGCGTGAATGCCGACAATTGGTGGACCAACGACGGAGAGAATGCGATCTCGCGGCTGATGGCGCATTGGGATGCAATGACCATGGATGTGCTGATGTTGCTCGTCCCGTTGGCGTCGGCATTTAACAGCCAAGGCATTGGCGATTTTAACATGGACGATAATGGCCTGTTGTCACGTCGCGCTGGTGACGCGCCCGCGCCTTATGTTTGGACAGGTATTCAGTTGCTATCCAAGAAGCTGATTGTGGATCCGCCATCCGACGTTTTTTCGACCAATGTGTTCTGGGATCGCGCGATTGCCGAGGATCGGTGCGTTGGGTTGGTGCACGAAGGATTGTGGTTTGACGTAGGCTACCCCGCGGCAATTGCGGCCACTGAAGAACGCCTTGGGTTGCATGGCGTTGGATAACGTCACTGCACCACGCGTGCGTGTTTTCAACGTCCCGCTCGGGAACGACTTGTGCGACGTAACCGCCCAATGGATATTACAGAGCGCTTGGCAGGACCCGCTTGCGGTTAGCAGCACGATATTATTGCTGCCGAATAACCGCGCCATCAAGGCCATGACCGAGGCGTTCGTCCGCCAAGCTGCACCGGGGCTGCTTTTGCCGCGGATGGTCGCGGTGGGTGATATGCAACTCGATGAGGCATTGGGCCCGTTACTGGATCCTATCGCCTCCGACGATGTTATCTGGCCAGTGATTGGATCGTTTGACCGGCTTATGCTGTTGGCGCGCCTGGCGCAGGAAAATCGGCCACAAGGCACGTTTCTATCGTCCGCTGAAGCGTTGCGTTTAGCCCGCAAACTGGCCGAACTTATCGACGAGCTTGAAGTTGATTTAGTCGATTTCGATGCTCTGTCCGACATCGCAATTGAGGCTGATCTCGCCGGGCATTGGCAACGGGCTTATGGTCAGCTTTTGACGATTTTGCCTGCATATCGTGCTGAACTCGCTGCGCGCAAATTGATGGGGCCAGCCGAACGTCGAAACCAGCTTCTCGCTGGCCTGGAGCGGCGACTGGCTGAAGGCGGACTGGGCATGCCTATCATTGCGGTGGGTATCACCACGTCAGCCAAGGCTGTCGCAAAATTGCTGCGCCGCGTTGCGCTTATTCCAACTGGCCAGGTCATCTTGCCCGGTGTTGATCTTGGCTTGGCGGATGATCGCTGGGAAAGTCTTTCTGCGTCGGCTGAGCCGGATAATATGCCAGCGCGCCGCCGCAATTTTGAAGTCCATCCCCAATTTCACTTGAAACATTTGCTCGACCTCATGGGCATCGACCGCAGCGAAATAGATGTCTTACCAACAGCCCGTGTCGAACGGGTAGCCGACACCATTTCGGAAATTTTCTGCCTGCCTGAACATAGCGTGGGTTGGCAGGAACTGGCGCCGTCGCGCAAAGCGTTGTCACATGCGCAATGGTTCGAGGCCGATGATAGTGCGCTAGAAGCAAAGGCCATTGCGGTGCGCATTCGCGGCGAGTTGGAACAAGCCCAAAAGCGGATTGCGCTTATCACGCCGGACCGTGAGCTGGCCGTGCGTGTTGCGGCGCAGCTGCGCCGTTGGGACATACATGTTGACGACAGTGCCGGTATTCCGTTGTTGCAAACGCCAAATGGTTCACTCGCGCTCGCTTTAGTTGACGCGATTTCTAGCCGATTTTCTGGAACCTCCGTGTTGGCGATTGCCAAGCACCCGTTGGTGTTTGCAGGAGCAGAGCGCCTTGATTGGCTCGACAAGGTTCGGTTGCTTGATCTGGAATTGCGCGGGACAGCGAATGGTCTGGGTCTTTCGGCAATCACGCGGCGGTTGAACAGTGGCCGAAAAGTAAAG
>JBKBTH010000316.1:0-2847 GCA_046290915.1 Sphingorhabdus sp. | reverse complement strand
GATATTGTTCGGGGTTTTCCGACAGAAGCTTGACGGTTTCGATAGCGCCATCGGGCGAACGGCCAATCACGTCGGTAAACGTCCCGCCCCGATCAACCCAGAATTGCCAGTTACTTGAATCCATTTGCGGCGACTAACCGCTGGCAAAAGTTCGTGCCATTAAAATCGCTTCACATGGCTGTCGCACAGTCATACGGTCGGCGGCAAATGGATGGAGAGAATATGAAAAGCTTTTTGAAAATTGGTGTCGCAGCCGTCTGTGTCAGCATGGTTTTGCCAGCCGCCGTTGTATATGCCCAAACCCCAGCATCGTCTGTAGGAATGGCCAGCGAAGATGCGCGCCTGACCGCATTTCTGGATGCCGAGTTCAGCGAATATCTCAAGCAACAGCCGCAAGTCGCCACGCGCCTTGGTCTAAAGGACGGCGGTGACCGCTGGAACGATATCAGCGACAAGGCTGCGTCCGAGCAGGTCAAATGGCGTCAGGCAAGCGTTGCCCGCATGAAGGCGGCATTCAACCGCGCTGACCTCTCGCCGGAAGCTCAGGTGAATTTCGATATCTGGGCATTGGAAGCCGACCGCGCCGTCATCAGCGAAGCTAACCGGATTTACCGGCCGCCCTTTTACTCGCGTCTGTATTCCGCGCACAGCCAGCTGGCGGACTTCTTGGTCAATACGCATGGCGTTGCCGATGTTACAGACTTGAAAAATTACATCGCCCGGTTACGCGGAATGCCTGCTGTACTCGACATAGCCATTGAACGCACGCAAGCGAGCGAACGCGCTGGCATTCGCGCCCCTAAATTTCAGGTCGAGTCGGTCATTTCCGGAAGCGAAAAACTCACCAGCGGCACGCCATTCACGACCGGACCAGACTCGGCGCTTTGGGCGGATGTTAAGGCCAAGACTGAAGCACTAGTGACAGCGGACAAAATCTCGCGCGGCGATGCGGACATTATGCTCGCCGAAGCGCGCGCTGCAATCCTTGGTCTTAAGCCTGCTTATAATCGCGTGATCGCATGGGGTAAGGCAAGCTTGCCAGATGCGCCGAGCGGACGCGTTGGTGCGATTTCGCTTCCCGGCGGTGCGGACTATTACGCCAACGAACTGAAGCTAAATACGACAACGGATTACACCGCAGACCAAATTCACGAAATTGGCCTCAAGGAAGTTGCGCGCATTGAGGCTGAACAAGACGCCTTGGCGCAAAAGGCAGGATTTAAGGACCGCAGTGCATTTTATGCCGAGCGCGCCAAATTATATCCGCCAAAGCCCTATGACGACGCCGCGCGCGCCGAATATCTGGCCACCGCAAATGCCTTTGTCGCCAAAACGCGGACGCTGCTGCCAGCCTATTTCGGCAAGACGCCAGCTTACGGCATTGAAGTGGTACGCGAACCAGCGTTCAGCGAAGTTGCAGGCGGTGCAGCGCACGCGTCTGCGCCAAGCCCCGATGGCAAGCGCCCTGCCCGTACCTATGTGCATCTGGTGGGCAACACACCCGACCCTGCGGCGCTCTACACGCTCATGTGTCATGAGGCTGTTCCAGGCCACAATACCCAAGGCGATATTCAAGTGCGGCAGCAAGGCGGGCCCAAGTTCCGATCAGTCACAGGCTATGTTGCGTTTGGCGAAGGCTGGGGGCTGTATGCAGAGGCATTGTGCAAGGAAATGAACGCATTTCCGGACATTGCGGCTGATTTCATGCGGCTGGATGCAGAACTGTTCCGCGCAGCGCGCCTTGTGACCGATACGGGCATTCATGCGCTGGGTTGGACCGAGGACGCAGCGGTGACGTATATGAACACTATTGGCCGTCAGCCTATTGAGCGGTCGCGGTCCGAAGTGCGCCGTTACATCACGCTACCCGGTCAAGCCACGGGTTATAAGATCGGGATGCTCAAGATCATGGCGGAACGCAAAAAAGCTGAAACCGCGCTTGGCACAAAATTCGACATCAAGGGCTTCCACGATCTCCTGATCGCATCAGGCTCACAGCCACTGTCGATCCTTGAACGCCGCGTCGATGAATGGATCGCCGCGCAGGCAGAATAGACGCGGCAACAGCCAAGGGAATGTGAGTCATGGCCGCTGCCCCAACGTCAATCGATATATATCTGGAGAGGTTGCCTAACGACAGTCGGGCAATCATCCAGAACATTCGGCAACGCATAATGGTCGCCGCGCCCGACGCGGTCGAAGCAATTAAATATGGTATGCCCACGGCCACCATTCACGGCCAGAACATCTTATATTATGCCGCATGGAAAACGCACATCGGCCTCTACCCCATCTATCGCGGATCGGCAGATTTTGAGGTCGTCATTGCGCGATATCGCGACAAGAAGGATAGCGTCCGCTTTCCCCTGAACGCGCCGATACCGTTTGATGTCATTGATGTGATTTTAAACCAGAGGATTGGCTACCTGCGCGCCGCGACCCTATGATTACGCTCATCCGGCGGACTGCGGTGATTTCATTTCACCATCAATAAGGTTCCCCGACACCAAAGGCGAAACCCGTCGGCGTCGGGAAAAACCTGCTTTGTCGGTTGTCGCCAAGATATGCTGCCGAAGAACAAGGCACAAAATGGCAACCAAACCGAACGAATGATCAATCCGATTATGCAGATTGCTGCTTAATCGTCTCCATCAACGTTTTCATTTTGTCGATTGTATAGAGCATGCTCTGCACTTTGCTCTTGTCGCCCAGAAGGTTGCTGACCCGTGCATCGACCTTGCTTTCGACCTTGGCGGAGGCATTATCCTTGGCCTTGTCCCGCATGGCTTCCAGCTGTCCAAGATAACCGAACGGCGCGGTGAAAGACACTGTCCCCAAGCCAACCGT
>JBKBTH010000031.1:4561-11623 GCA_046290915.1 Sphingorhabdus sp. | reverse complement strand
TGAACCACTGAACAGTTGGCCTGACAATGGCAATCTGGACAAGGCGCGCCGGTTGCTTTGGCCCATCAAGCAGAAATATGGTTCGTCGATCAGCTGGGCCGACCTGTTCATTCTGGCGGGTAATGTCGCCATCGAGAGCATGGGTGGACCTGTGTTCGGATTTGGCGGCGGCCGCAGGGATGTCTACCAATCCGAAGGCGACACATTTTGGGGTGCCGAGGAAATCTGGGTAGACCAGGGCGCAAAGACGCGTCTGGACGAAGAGAACATCGAGCTGGAAGGTCCACTTGCCGCAATCCAGATGGGCTTAATCTACGTCAATCCCGAAGGCCCCGGCGGTAACCCCGATCCGCTTCAGTCTGCGCGCGACATGAAGGCGACGTTCGCACGCATGGCCATGAATTCGGAGGAAACCGTTGCGCTTACCGCCGGTGGTCATGCCTTTGGTAAGGCACATGGTGCCAAGCCTGGCGAAACCTTTGGCCATGCCCCGGCAGGCGAAGCCATTCATCAGCAGGGCTTCGGCTGGCTCACGGACGCAGACGAGATTGGCAAGGGGCACATCACGACCTCTGGCATTGAAGGTGCTTGGTCGAACAACCCGACCAAATGGAGCGGGGATTATTTCCGCATATTGTTCAAATATGACTTTGAACTGGTGGAAAGCCCAGCGGGAGCCAAGCAATGGCAGCCAATCAATCCTGATTTCGAGGACATGGCCCCCGATGCCCGCGATCCATCGAGGCGCGTGCCGACGATGATGACCACGGCAGACATGGCATTAAAGATGGATCCCGAGTTCCGGGCGATTTCAGAGCGGTTCCGCGATGATCAGGCGGCGCTTGACGATGCGTTTGCACGCGCATGGTTCAAGCTGTGCCACCGCGATATGGGACCAAAGAGCCTCTATCTCGGTCCTGAAGTACCGGACGAAACACTGATTTGGCAGGATCCTGTGCCTGTTGGGACTGCACCTTCAGACGCCGAAGTTGCCGCGTTCAAATCTGCAGTGCTCGCAAGTGGCCTTACCGTGTCGCAGCTTGTGAAGACGGCGTGGGCCTCTGCCTCGACCTATCGCAAGTCGGACAAACGCGGCGGTGCCAATGGTGCGCGTATCGCGCTTGCGCCGCAGAAGGACTGGGACGTGAATGAGCCTGCGGAGCTTGCAAAGGTAATGGCCAAGCTAAACGAACTACGTGGTTCTATCAGCCTTGCCGATGCCATCGTACTGGCTGGATCAGCAGCTGTCGAAAAGGCGGCGAAGGACGGTGGCTTTGATGTCACCGTCCCGTTCACTGGTGGTCGCGGCGATGCAACGCAGGACATGACCGATGTCGACAGCTTTGTCTGGATGGAACCGCAAGCCGATGGCTTCCGCAACTATCTCAAGACGCGTCAGCCGGTGAAGACAGAAGAGTTGCTGCTCGACAAGGCTTCGCTGCTTGGTCTGTCCGGGCCTGAGATGACTGTGCTGTTGGGCGGTTTGCGCGTTTTGGGTGCGAACCATGGTGACATAAACGAAGGCGTATTAACGACCCGCAAGGGCGTGCTCACCAACGACTTCTTCGTGAACCTGTTCGACAACGAAACCTTCTGGGATCTGGTCGACACAGCGAGCGACGAGGAGTTCATCGGCTACACGCGTGGCGCCCGCGTCGAAAAGTGGCGTGCAACACGCACCGATCTCATCTTCGGCTCGAACAGCCAGCTGCGGGCAACCGCCGAGGTCTATGCCGAACGCGGTCACGAGGAAAAGTTCGTACGCGATTTCGTGAAGGCGTGGACCAAGGTCATGAATGCTGATCGCTTTGACCTGAACTAAATCGCCGCCGCTAAAGCAAGAAAGGCCCCGGAATCTCCGGGGCCTTTTCTTTTGTCCAAATTTGGACGATTATTTCTTAGGCGAAGCCTTTTTGGCAGGCGCCTTCTTGGCAGGTGCTTCTTCCGCGTCAGCTTTAGCGGCAGCTTTCTTTGCAGCTGGCTTAGCTTCCTTTGCAGGCGCTTCTTCCTTGGCTTCAGCCTTCTTCGCCGGTGCCTTTTTCTTTGCCGCTGGCTTAGCTTCTGGCTCAGCTTCAATCGCCGCTTCAAGAACGTCCTTGGTGACGGTCTTTTCAGTTATGGTCGCCTTGTCGAACAAGAAATCGACAACCTTGTCTTCAAACATTGGCGCACGAAGCTGTGCCGCTGCCATTGGGTTTTCCTGCAGATATTGCACGAAACGCTGCCGGTCTTCAGGGCGATATTGCTGCGCAGCTTGCTGCACGAGCATGTTCATTTCCTGTTGGCTAACTTCAACGCCATTTGCCTGACCGATTTCGGAGAGCAAAAGACCAAGGCGAACGCGGCGGACGGCGATATCGCGATATTCTTCGCGCTCGGCTTCCATTTCCTTCTTAGCCGCTTCAGCATCTTCTTCACGGGCAGCTTCCTGCTCCAACTGTGCCCAAATCTGCTCGAATTCAGCTTCGACCATCGATGGCGGCACGTCAAAATCATGATCCGCAGCAAGCTGATCCAGCAACTGGCGCTTCATATATGTGCGGGTCAGACCGTTATGTTCTTGCTCAACCTGAACCTTCATCAGTTCACGCAGCTTGTCGATACCGTCGAGGCCGAACATCTTGGCAAGATTGTCATCGGCTTTCGCTTCGACTGGCTTGCGCACTTCGTTGACGACAATGTCAAACGTCGCGGCCTTGCCCTTCAAATTTTCGGCATTGTAATCTTCGGGGAAGGTGACGTTCAGAACCTTCTCGTCATTGGCTTTGACACCAACGAGCTGGTCTTCGAAACCCGGGATCAGCTGGCCCGAGCCAAGCTCAACCGCCATGCCTTCGCCCTTGCCGCCTTCGAACGGTACGCCGTCAACCTTGCCTTCAAAATCGATGACAACGCTGTCGCCCATTTTCGCGGCATATTTCTTGTCAGCAGCTTCAAAGCTCTTCTGGCCTTCGGCAAGCTTCAGGATGGATTCATCCACCTGCGCGTCGCTGACTTCAACCGTCAGGCGCTCAAGGGTGATGCTATCAATCGACGGCGCCGAAATGGCAGGCAAGATTTCGAGATGGAAATCAACAACCGCGTCTTTGCCGGGCTCATAGTCGTTATCCAGATGCACGTGCGGCTGAGTCGCAGGGCGCAGTTTGTTGTCGGAAATCGCCTTTTGGACGCCTTCTTGGATCGAGCTGTTCAGCGCGTCCTGAAGCAGCGAGTCCTTATGCATCTTCTTGACCAGATTGGCCGGAACCTTACCAGCGCGGAAACCGGGCATACGCACCTGAGGCGCTATTTTCTTTACCTCGGCATCGATGCGCGATTCGACGTCTTTCGCGGTAATCGTCATACGATATGCGCGCTTCAGGCCTTCATTCTGTGTCTCGACGGTTTGCATAATATCTTCTCTATCTGCAGGCAAAGCGACTGGCCTCACCTTAAACGTTAAATGGCTTTCGGGTTCAACGACAGCCGGGAACTACCCTATTTCGTGGTGCGGGCGAAGGGACTCGAACCCCCACACCTTGCGATGCCAGAACCTAAATCTGGTGCGTCTACCAATTCCGCCACGCCCGCTTACGAAAAGCTGCCGTTTCACAAACGACGGGAGCCTCTAACGGGAAAGCCCCGCTAGGGCAAGGGCAGAAGCGGCGAAACCACCGCAGCGCCCTTACAACCTGTCAGCCAAGCGCCTTTTTCAGCAAGTCGTTAATGATTTGAGGATTGGCCTTGCCCTGCATCGCCTTCATCGTCTGGCCAACAAAAAAGCCAAACAACTTGTCTTTGCCTGAACGATACTCAGTGACCTTGTCTTCATTGGCGGCCATGATCTTGGCAATCTCTGCCTCAATCGCGCCCGTATCGTTGGTCTGCTTCAAGCCTTTTTCTTCGACAATCGCCGAAGCACCCATCATGTTTCCTTGGACCGCTGTTTCAAGCATAATTTCAAAGACCTGCTTGGCGATGCTGCCGCTAATCGTGCCATCGGCAACAAGGCCAAGCAATTCGGCGGCTTGTTTCGGATTTACAGGGCTTTCGTCCAAGGTCTTGCCAAGCTTGTTGAGCGCACCGAACAGTTCGGACATCAGCCAGTTGGACGCCTGCTTCGCATCGACGCCTTCGGCCAACAAATCTTCGAACCAGAAAGCCGTTTCGGCCTCTGCGGTCAGCACAGCGGCATTATAGGCCGTCAGGCCCATAGCTTCGTAACGCGCACGTTTGGCGTCAGGAAGTTCTGGCAAGGACGCACGGCATTCTTCCAGAAATGCGTCGTCTAGCTCAACGGGCAACAAATCGGGATCGGGGAAGTAACGATAGTCATGCGCGTCTTCTTTCGACCGCATCGACCGGGTTTCCATCTTGTTGGGGTCGAACAGGCGTGTTTCTTGAACAACCGCGCCGCCGCTTTCGATCAGGTCAACCTGACGCTGCGCTTCATACTCAATCGCCTGCATCATGTAGCGGATCGAGTTGACGTTTTTCGTCTCCGTACGCGTACCAAGCTCACCGCCGGGCTTACGCACAGACACGTTGACGTCGGCACGCATGGAGCCCTGCTCCATATTGCCGTCGCATGATCCGACATAGCGCAGGATTGAGCGGAGTTTCTTTAGATAAGCGCCAGCTTCCTGCGGGCTACTCATATCCGGACGCGACACGATTTCCATTAGCGCGACGCCTGAACGGTTGAGGTCAACAAAGGACATTGTTGGATGCTGGTCATGCATCAACTTTCCAGCATCTTGCTCGACATGGATGCGCTCGATCCCGATTTTCTTGACCGCACTGTCCGGGTCTTTTTCGTTGAGCGTGACTTCGAGTTCACCCTCACCCACGATGGGGTGATACAGCTGCGAAATCTGATAGCCCTGCGGCAAATCGGCGTAGAAATAATTCTTCCGGTCAAAGCGCGACCAGCGGTTAATCTGCGCATTGATCGCCATACCGGTGCGGACGGCCTGACGCAGGCATTCGCGGTTCGGCACGGGCAACATGCCAGGCATCGCTGCGTCGACAAGTGACACATGACTGTTCGGTTCGGCTCCAAAGCCTGTCGACGAGCCGGAAAACAGCTTAGACTCACTGGTCACCTGCGCATGGACTTCAAGGCCAATCACGACCTCCCACTCGCCGGTGTTTCCCTGGATGCGATACTCGCTCATATTACCACCACTCTCCGGCTTCCGCCGTAAATCCTGAACGCTGCTCAATCGCGAGGCCAGCGTTGAGCACAGCCTGTTCGTCAAGCGCTTTACCGATGATCTGAAGGCCCAATGGCAGGCCTTCTTTGCTCAGGCCGCCGGGGACCGACATTGCTGGCAAGCCCGCCAAGGAAGCAGGAACCGCGAACACATCGTTGAGATACATCGACAGCGGGTCGCTGGTTTTCTCGCCGAGGCCGAACGCGGCGCTCGGAGCCGTTGGTGCGAGGATGAGGTCGCATTGGCCCCATGCTTGCTCGAAATCGCGCGCGATCAAGGCGCGGACCTTTTGCGCCTGCGTATAATAAGCATCGTAGAAACCGGCCGACAACACGTACGTGCCGATCATGATGCGGCGGCGGACTTCTTCGCCAAAACCAGCCGCACGGGTGGCGGCGTACATGTCTTGCAGGCCAGCACCTTCGGGCAAATCGCGTAAACCGAAACGCACGCCGTCATATCGCGCAAGGTTCGAAGACGCTTCGGCAGGCGCGATGATATAATATGCAGGCAACGCGTATTTGGTATGCGGCAGACTGATGTCGACGATTTCCGCGCCAGCATCCTTCAGCCATGCGATGCCATTATCCCACATTTTGGCAATATCGTCATCGATACCGTCAAGACGATATTCCTTGGGAATGCCGATGCGCTTGCCCTTCAGATCGCTGTTCAGACCAGCTTCCCATGCGGGCACGGGCAGATCGAGCGAGGTTGAATCCTTTGGATCAAAGCCAGCCATAGCTTCCAGCATGATCGCGCAGTCGCGGACGTCGCGGGCCATTGGGCCAGCTTGGTCGAGCGAGCTTGCAAACGCCACCACGCCCCAACGCGAGCACCGGCCATAGGTTGGTTTTATGCCGCTAATGCCGACGAATGCCGCAGGCTGGCGGATAGAACCGCCTGTGTCGGTGCCGGTCGCTGCCGGGCAAAGCCGCGCAGCAATTGCGGAGGACGAACCACCTGACGAACCGCCCGGTGCCAGCGCGGCGTTTCCGCCGTCATTGCGACGCCATGGCGAAATCACATTGCCAAAATAGCTTGTCTCGTTCGATGAGCCCATGGCGAACTGGTCAAGGTTGAGCTTACCAAGCATCCCTGCCCCGGCCTTCCACAGGTTCGCAGAGACGGTCGATTCATAAGTCGGCACAAAGCCTTCAAGGATATGGCTGGCCGCGGTCGTCTGCACGCCTTCGGTGCAGAACAGATCCTTCATACCAATGGGCACGCCCGCCATCTTGCCGAGCTGTTTGCCCGCTGCACGGTCAGCATCAACTGCTTGCGCTGCTTCAATCGCTTTTTCAGGCGTTTCGACGATGAAGGCGTTCAGTGCCTTTGCCGCAGCAACACGCGCGTTGAGCGCTTCAGCAACCTCAACAGCTTTAAATTCTCCGTTGGCCACACCATCGCGGATAGCGGCTACGCCCAGTCTCGAAAAATCAGTCATACTAAAGCCCCGTCATGCTGAACTCGTTTCAGCATCTTAATTTCGTCGACGCTAGTAAAGTAAGACCCTGAAACGAGTTCAGGGTGACGATGGAAAAAGAAAGGCATCACTCAATCACCTTGGGCACGCCGAAGAAGCTGCCTTCCTTGGCTGGCGCATTGGCGAGCACCTTGTCACGCACGTCGCCATCGGTGACGACGTCATCACGCAGACGCAGCTTGTTGGGGATGACCGCGGTCATTGGCTCAACGCCAGTGACATCAACCTCACCCAATTGCTCCACCCAGGCAAGAATGCCATTGAGTTCGCCGACCATCTTGTCAGCCTCTGCATCGCTAATCGCGATACGCGAAAGCCGTGCGATTTTGTTCACGGTATCTTTATCTACAGACATGGTGTTCCTTGTGGTCGGGATCGGCC
>JBKBTH010000031.1:0-4462 GCA_046290915.1 Sphingorhabdus sp. | reverse complement strand
GCCTGCCCCGCTTCAACGGAAAAGCTTAATCTTTCAGGCCCTATTCAATTTTCCGATGCTATTTCTATCTTATCGGTTAAATCGCATCAAAATTTCAGGACATAAACTTGGCTCGTAAATTCATTTATATCGTCGCAGCGCTCATCGTTCTCGTCATTGCGGGCGGCTTCGTCATCCGCATTTATGAGGCCGAGCTTACCGAGTTGGCGTTCGTACCAACGGCAAAGTTCGAGAAACAGACTGCCTTTGAACAAAACAAATATGCGAGCAATGATATGTGGTTTGCGCGACCCGGCAAGGATGGGAATCCCGCTGAATGGTTGCCTACCGGTGCCGTTAAGCCAGATGTTTCGGGGTCCGCTGCCATATTCTTCGTTCACCCGACATCCTATATCGGCAAGGATCATTGGAACGCGCCGCTGGACGACGCGGAATCGCAAGACCGCGCTAAATTGTTCCTGCGCGGATTGGCTTCGCCATTCGCTAGCACGGGCGAAATGTGGGCGCCGCGTTATCGTCAGGCAGCAATAGGCTCGTTCCTGACAACCAAGCCCGAGGGAGAACAGGCGTTGGACGCGGCGTATCAGGACGTCCTGCTAGCGTTCGACGAATTTGTAGCAAAGGTGCAGAAAGATCGGCCGATCATATTAGCTGGCCATAGCCAAGGTGCGCTACACCTGACTCATCTGCTGAAGGATCGCGTTGCCGGCAAGCCAATCGCCAAACGAATCGTCGCCGCATATGTTGTCGGCTGGCCAATATCCGTTGCAACCGATGTCGCTGAAATGGGGCTACCCGCATGTTCGGGGCCAGATCAGACGGGATGCATCATGGCGTGGCAAAGCTTTGCCGAGCCCGCCGAGTATGACCGCATTTTGAAGGTCTATGATGCGACGACTGGTTTCAACGGTGAAAGCCGCAAGGGTACAGCGATGTTGTGCACCAATCCGTTGAACGGTGGGGCGGCGGCGGTTGCGGCCATGGAAGCCAATTTGGGTACATTGCAACCAGATGAAAAGCTGGAAACGGGCGAACTGATTGTGGGCGCGGTACCAGCGCGATGCGACAAAAAGGGCTTTCTATTGGTCGGTGATCCGCCTGAAGTAGGACCATATGTCCTGCCCGGTAACAATTATCATGTGTATGATTTCCCCCTTTTCTGGGCGAATGTGCGGGCAGATGCCACGTGGCGGTTGCAGAAGTTCCTTCAAAAATGATTTTTGACTCGGTTGCCGGCTTTCTGGAACAGCTGCCCGATGGCGGCGTGCTGATAGGGCTAGATATCGGCACCAAGACGATTGGCACGGCGTTTTGCGACGCTGGCTGGACATTCGCATCCCCCGCTGATCTGATCCGCCGAAGCAAGTTTTCCAAAGACAAAGCGTTACTCAGCGCCGCAATTGCAACGCGCCGGACGCGCGGAATCGTGATAGGCCTGCCGCTGAATATGGATGGCAGCGAAAGCCCGCGCAGCCAATCCAGCCGCGCCTTTGCGCGCAACATAGCTGACCTTGGCCTTCCAATTTTGTTGCGCGACGAACGCTGGTCGACTCAAGCCGTAGAACGCGACATGATCGCTGCGGACATGAGCCGCGCCAAACGCGCGGAGAAAATCGACAGCGGTGCAGCGGCGTTTATCCTGCAAGGCGCGATTGACGCTTTGACGATTGGGTAACGACGACAAAATGATTGAGTCTTGCCCCCTTTCACCTTAAGGGCATCGCTTTAATGACATGGACACAGCCTTTTGCAGCCGACAGCTTTCCAAGCGGGTCGGGTGCCTTTCCGCACAAGCATTTGCTTGGTATCGCTGGACTTCAGAAATGGGAAATTCTCTACATCCTGAAAGAGGCTGAGCAATGGGTGGCCCTGAACCGATCTGGTCCTGCAAAGCATGACGGCAGGCTCTCCGGGCTTACCATCATCAACGCCTTTTTTGAAAACTCGACGCGGACATTGTTGTCGTTCGAAATCGCTGGGAAGCGGCTTGGCGCAGACGTCGTGAATATGCACGCGGCGCAATCGAGCGTCAAAAAGGGCGAAACGCTGATCGATACGGCAATGACATTGAACGCCATGCGTGCCGATGCCATTGTCATCCGCCACGGTAGCTCGGGCGCGGTGCAGTTGATTTCAAGTAAAGTCGATTGCCCCGTGATAAACGCAGGCGACGGGAGCCATGAGCACCCTACTCAGGCGCTGCTAGATTCACTCACCATCATGCGTCGCAAGGGGCGGGTCGAAGGCCGAACCGTGGTGATCTGCGGTGATGTACTCCATAGCCGCGTTGCGCGTTCAAACTTGTTTTGCCTGAAAACTTTGGGGGCTGAAGTCCGCGTCGTTGCGCCCCCTGCATTGATGCCAAGTGGTATTGATGCCTTTGGCGCGCAGACCTTTACCAATTTTGATGCAGCGCTGGATGGCGCGGACGTCATCATGATGCTGCGTCTTCAGAATGAGCGCATGCAGGGAGATTTCATTCCATCGCCGCGCGAGTATTTTCATCTATATGGCCTCGATGAACGGCGCCTCGCGCTGGCAAAGCCCGATGCACTTGTCATGCACCCGGGCCCCATGAACCGCGGCGTTGAGATCGCGAGCAATGTAGCCGATGATGTTGAACGCTCCGCCATTACCGAACAGGTAGAAATGGGCGTTGCCGTCCGCATGGCGTGCCTCGACATTTTGACCCGAAAAGCACGCGGTCAGGAGGGTTGGGTATGACCGGCATCAGCATATTAAACGGCCACGCCATTTTACCCGGCGCGGACAAAGCCGAACCACTGCATTTACATATCGAAAATGGTATAATTGCCTCGGTTGGAAAAGCGGCACCGATTGCTGAGCGGCTTGACGCCAGCGACCTGATCATCGCGCCGGGCATCATCGATCTGGGTATATTCAAGACTGACAAACCAGCGTTTCGCTTTGGCGGCATCACGCGCGCGGCATTGATGCCTGACCAGTCACCTGTTCATGACGACCCCGCAACGGTGCGCTTTGCCGCGCTGAAGGGGAAGCCTGATTTGTGGGTGCATCCGCTTGCTGCGGCTACGCAGGGCCTAAACGGACTGCAGATGGCCGAAATCGCGCTGATGAAAGAAGCAGGCGCCGTTGGCGTTGCGACGGGGCGCAAGTGGATTGCGGATAGCGGCATATTGCTGCGGATCATGCGTTATTGCCATGCGCTTGATCTGCCTGTGTTCGTGCACAGCGAAGATGCAGGACTATCCGGCAACGCGGTTGCAACCGCTGGAGAAACGGCAACGTTGCTTGGCCTATCGAGCGCATCATCCATCACCGAAGCCCTTGCCATCTCACGCGACCTGCTGCTGGCGGAAGAGAGCGGCGCGCATGTGCACTTTCGCCAAGTGACGACGGAACGCGGATTGGACCTTATCCGCGCAGCAAAAGCAAAAGGTCTGCGGATCACCTGCGGCATTACGCCGGGGCATCTCTTCCTTTCAGACAACGCCGTTTCTGATTTCCGGACCTTCGCGCATTTATCGCCTCCACTGCGGTCTGAGAACGACCGGTTGGCGTGTATTGCGGCCGTGGCCGACGGGACGATTGACGTGATTGCGTCGGGGCATGACCCGCGCGGGCCAGAGGACAAGCGCCTGCCTTATTCCGAAAGCGCGCCGGGCATGGCGGGTGCAGAAACGCTTCTTGCGCTGTCGCTCAATCTCGTGCGTGACAATGTCATTTCGACTGGCCGTTTGTTTGAACTGCTTGCGGCAAATCCTGCCAAAATACTGGGCTTAAATGCCGGTCAAATAGCGGAAGGATATGCGGCAGACCTCATACTCATCGACCCCGATGCCCCGTGGCAGGTCGACGGTAGCCGCATGGCTGCGCTTGCGGGCAATACGCCATTTGACCGCTTGCCCGTTCAGGGCCGCGTGCGCCATATGCTAAAGGGCGGCAAAGTCATTTAGACCCGCCGCCCTCTGGCAGTTTATTCTGTTTGTTTTAGCGTGCAGCGATCCTGCGACCGGTCGCATTCGCCATGCGGACATTCTGGACAGCGCCATTCGTCCGCACAAAGCAATCGCCGCCCTGCGACTTGATCTGCTTGCAGGTTGCACTTGCGGTAGATGCATTTCCGAAACCCATCGCGGCAAGGCGGACAAGTTTCTTGCCATTGACCGTTACGGTCGAACTGGCGGATTCAAATCCGTTAAGTGCGCCGAAGCGTTTGGCGTATTTGTTCCAAGCCGCTTGCGCATTGGCAACGGACGAAAACGCACCCAGTTGAACCAAGTGGCTGCCTGCTACTGAAGGCGTTTTAGGCGACGGCACGTCAGCAAGAGCGAGCTTGACCGGCGCCACCACGGCAGACTTTGCGGGACCGTCCGAAGCTTTAATCAGCGGCGCTTGGTAAACAGGCTGGCTTGGCACGGCTTCGGCAACTTTCACATAATTTTCAACTGCTGCAAAACCGGCACTGTCCGAAACAGGA
>JBKBTH010000315.1:0-2850 GCA_046290915.1 Sphingorhabdus sp. | reverse complement strand
GAACGATCCGCAAGGTAACGTCGGGCCAGCCAGCGGCCGCTGAGCCGAAAACATGTGCGTCGGCATTTGGTTGGACAATTGTCAGCGTGCCGTGATGGATCCGCCCGCTCAAAATGCGCTCGAGTAATGCCAATGCGGTGCCTTTCGTAAACCGATGCCCCCTGCTTCGAACCCATTTTCGATAATGTTACAAAATCATAGCTTTGCCAAGCTTATCCGCGCGCTGCGTGATTTACGTCGCGCGTTTCGGGCGCGCAAAGCGCATTGCATAAAATACCAGCCCGATGACGATGAAGTTGTCGACGAAGGTTTTGTAGAACAACCAATTGTCGGTCGACAGCAGCTTCGCCGCGCCATAATTCAACGCCGCCATGATCAGCCCTACGACGCCCATGATGATCGCAAAGCGCCCGGCATCTATGTCGGAATAGGGCATATAACGCGCCAACCCCTTGCCGATATACGGCCCGCCACGCGCACCATCGATGATGAAGAAACTGGCGGCAATCAGTCCGGTTATCGTACCGCGCTGCTTGATCCATTCATCATCATTCAGCCACAAGGCAAGGCCTGCCGAAATACACAGCATCAATATACCAAACAAAGCCAGCCCGCCGGTCACGTCGATCTTGGTAATACGCTGGAACAGGACAAGCCCGAACCCGACAACAACGCCCACAATCGCCGCAGTCTGCAAATCAGTGAACTTGGCCACAAAGTAGAACAGCAGGCCGGTGATGATATCGATGGCAAATGGCAGGCGATTGTGCCGCGCGAATACGCCGCCGTTCATCCCCTGGGCACCTTGGGTGGCCTGCACGCTTTCGCTCAAGCTATTATGTTCGGTCGCGGCAGCGCGATATTTGTCAGGATATTCAGGAACGCGGCCTTTGTGGCTTTCATAGACGATATTACCATCCAACCGGGCCACTATCCCTGTGGTCCACATGCCCATATAGCCAAGCTCAACGTCCAGCACCCGTCCATCAGGCAGATTGGCGCGCAAATGGTGATTGCGCACCGAGTCCGGACCAAAAACCGGAGTTGCGTCACGCGCCTGCTCGACACCAAGCATCGCCAATGACGAATGCAGACCATCGCCTTGCGCTTTGCTGGAAACAGTAAAGGCCAGCCCATCGACTGCAAAATGTCGCGTGGGGTATTTCCACCAGGTGAAGCTCATGGCCTTACCCTAAAGCCGCCTGCTTTTCCTCAGCAAGGCGGTCGAGTTCGGCGCGGCTTTTCTTTTCGCTTGAGGATTTCAGCTGGCCACATGCCGCCATGATGTCGCGGCCGCGTGGTGTACGCACGGGCGCGCTGATGCCAGCTTCGAAGATGATGCTGGAAAAACGCTTGATACGCTCTGGATCAGAGCATTCGTAGATCGCGCCGGGCCACGGGTTGAACGGTATCAGATTGACCTTTGCCGGCAGCTTATACTGCCGGATGAGGCTGACAAGCTGACGCGCGTCTTCGTCGCTGTCATTCTTGTCCTTCAACATCACATATTCAAATGTGATCCGCCGTGCGTTGCTGACGCCCGGATATTCAGCGCAGGCACGCAAAAGTTCATCAATGCCATATTTGCGGTTGATGGGGACGATCTCGTCGCGGATTTCCTTGGTCACGGCATGCAGCGAGACCGCGAGATTGACGTTAATTTCTTCGCCTGCACGCGCCATCATCGGCACCACGCCTGATGTGGAAAGCGTAATCCGGCGGCGCGACAGGCCAAGGCCATCGCCATGCATAACGATCTTCATCGCATCGCGGACATTGTCGAAATTATACAGCGGCTCGCCCATGCCCATCAGCACGATATTGGTCAGCATACGGCCATCAGCGGTGTAATGGCCGACATCGTCGTCCTCATCATCATCCGCGACTGTCGCCATATTGCCCTTTGGCCATTCGCCAAGCGCATCACGCGCGAGCATCACCTGCCCGACAATTTCGCCCGGCGTCAGGTTGCGCACCAGTCGCATGGTGCCAGTGTGGCAGAAACGGCAGTTGAGCGTGCAGCCAACCTGGCTTGAGATACACAAGGTGCCGCGATCGGCGTCCGGAATGAACACCATTTCATAGTCCTGGGCATCATCGGTGCGCAAAAGCCATTTGCGCGTACCATCGGTCGAAACCTGCGCCTCGACAACCTCTGGCCGGCCAATGACAAAGCGGTCGGCAAGCCATGGGCGCATGGTCTTGGCGATGTCGGTCATCGCTTCAAAATCGGTCACGCCGCGATGGTATATCCAGTGGAACACCTGCTTTGACCGCAGCTTTGCCGCCTTTTCATCCAGCTGTGATTCTTCAAACAGCTGACGAATTTGGAGATGGCTTAGGCCCATCAGGTCAATTCGGCCATCCGCACGCTGCGTAATCGCGCGTGGGGTGACGACGGGGTCTATATGGCCAGGAATCTGCATGATGGCCGCGCCTATAAGGGGATTATGGGGGAAAAGCCAGCGCCGCTGCGGCCTAGCTCTTAACCACAGAGACCTGCGTTCCGGGTGATTGGTCCGCGATCATGACCACTGCCCCCAACTGCCCTGCAAGCGCTTCGACAATGCCGGTGCCCAAGCCGGGTTTGTGATCCTCGTCGTCTTTCGGCATGCCGATACCGTCATCGGCGACCACAAGTGTCCACGCATCGCCATCGGATTTGAAACCGACCTTGATCGTACCCTTTTGCATGCGGCCGGGGAAAGCATGCTTCAACGCATTGATGACCAACTCGGTGACGACCAAGCCAAGGCTGACCGAGGTATCAGGGTCGACAATGGTGTCGTCGACATCGGTGGTCAGCGACAGCCGGTTCGGGTCGCCAATCATCGATGCACCAATGCTGAC
>JBKBTH010000314.1:0-2854 GCA_046290915.1 Sphingorhabdus sp. | reverse complement strand
GCATGCGGCGAATGCGAACGTCGCTGTTCGACGGCAATGAAATGCGCGATCCATCCGCAAGTTGCATCGTGGCGAATGACGATGGTCCCGTGCTGATGACAATCCCTTCGCTGACGGTCTGGCCAACGGTTGCTGATCCAGTGCCAGCGTTGACCTGCCCACGCACGGAGATGATTTTCGCGACCGCCGGTTTCAATTTCAGCAGTGTACGGGGAATAGAGATGACGGTGCCGACGGGAACGGCGCGGGGGTTCGCAATCTTGTTTTGTCGCTGAACGATTTTGTAGCGGTCGCGCGACACCAGATAGCGTTCAGCCAAGCCGAGCAGGGTATCACCTGATTTTACCTTGTACGTGATAGACCCGTCCGACGGCGCAGCACGTGCATGTGCGGGGGGTCCAGCGGTCCCAAAAAGCGCCGCTGTCAGTAAAAATAGTCGTGGAGCATCCAAAACTAGCTGCCTTTTGCAATCGTTTCCAAGCGGTAGCCATATCCGAAAACGGTGAAAATGCGAAAACCATTCTCGGGCTGCAAATTCAATTTTGAACGCACACGCGAGATATGCATATCGAGTGTGCGCGTGGCTAAGGCCGCCGTCGTCCGCCAAATTGTTTCCATGATGTAATTGCGCGACAAAGTCCGGTTAGCGTTACGGAAAAACAGGTCGGCGAGTTCAAATTCTTTGGCCGTGAGCGCAATAGTCTGGCCATTTACAAAAACGGTCTGTTCGATCCGGTTCAGGCGATAGATGCCATATGTCGCTTCGGTATCGAACGCACCACCAACGGCGCCGCGACGCAACATCGCCGTAATACGCGCGGCGATAACTGCGCGATCCTCGGGCTTGCTGATATAATCAGCCGCGCCGGCGTTCAAAGCTTCGGTAATATCCTTTTTCGCCGAACGATTGGTGATCATGATCACCGGCGGACGCTCGGGCAGCGTCTCTTGCATCCATTTGAGAATTTCGAGGCCATCTTTGCCGGGCATATTCCAATCGAGCATAAGTAGATCGAATGTATCACGGACTAAAGTTTGCATGAGAACGTTACCATCAGAATAGCCGACGGCGGCGTGCCCCAATTCTTCTACAATCGATTTCAGATGAAGAACCACTTCCGGTTCATCGTCGGCAATTACTACCCTCATGTCTTGGCCCGCCCCTCAGCAACCTGCCGAAGTCCGGCTAGGGCGCGTAAATACGCCGAAAATCATTCAGTTACCAGCCGGTCAACCAAACATTTACAACCGTTTACATTTTACAGAGAATTACGTTGCGAAACGCTAAGTTACGAAACTGGCTGGGGCGGCAGGGATCGAACCTGCGAATGGCGGCATCAAAAGCCGCTGCCTTACCGCTTGGCGACGCCCCAGCAGGCCAGCAATCTGGCCGATGTGCGCGGCTTATATCGCGCGAATCTCTTTGCGCAACTGCTTAATCGATGCGCTGCACCCAACCATGGGTATCTGCGGTCGCTCCGCGTTGAATATCCACAAGTTTTGTGCGGATTTGCTGAGTCATTTGGCCTGCGCCGCCGGCACCAATTGTGAAGTCACCTTGCGTGGATTTCACCGTTCCAACCGGGGTTACGACCGCTGCGGTGCCGCATGCAAACACTTCTACAAGCCGCCCGGATTCGGCGTCTGCACGCCATTGGTCCATTGCGTAGCGCTCCTCACGGACATTCAATCCCTGCGCGCGGGCAAGCGTCAAAATGGAATCGCGGGTGATACCTTCTAATATGGTGCCATCGGCTGGCGGGGTCAGCAACGAACCATCGTCGAACAAGAAAAACAGGTTCATGCCGCCCAGCTCTTCGACCCAGCGATGTTCCGAGGCGTCCAGAAAGACAACTTGGTCGCAACCTTGGCGAATCGCTTCGGATTGCGCGACAAGGCTGGCGGCATAATTGCCGCCACATTTCGCAGCACCCGTTCCGCCGCGCGCGGCACGGGTATATTGTTCGGACACCCAAATCGAGATCGCCGGTGCACCGCTTTTGAAATAATTGCCGGCAGAAGATGCGATGACCATGAACAGATACTCAGCCGATGGCTTCACACCCAGAAACACTTCGCTGGCGATCATGAACGGACGTAAATAAATCGATCCGCCATCAACGGGCGGAAACCAGTGTTTGTCGACCTGAACAAGCTGCTTGCATGCCTGAAGAAAAAGCTCTTCGGGAAGTTCAGGCATCGCCAGCCGTTTTGCCGAGCGCTGGAAACGGCGGGCGTTCTGTTCTGGGCGAAACAGCGCCATTGTGCCGTCCGCCAGGCGGTAAGCCTTTAAACCTTCAAATATCTCCTGCGCATAATGCAGCACAGCCGTCGCCGGATCGAGCGTTAGTGGCGCACGGGGGCCGACTTTCGCGTCATACCAGCCCTTGGCATCCGAATAGCGGATCGTGACCATATGATCCGTAAAAACACGGCCAAAACCGGGATCGACGAGCCGCGCGGCACGTTCTGCTGCGTCAACGGGGTTGGGATTTGCCTCAAATGGAAATGCGCCGGACGTCATATTTTTTCTCGTTCGTAAGGGTCTTGCTTCGCCCTATGGGCTGGGCCTAGACACGTCAATATGGCTGTCCCATCTTCTGTGTCCGTCGCGCCCACAGCGTCCCCATTGTTTCTGCGCGAACATGAGGTGCGGCGTGGCGTCGAGCTTTTATTTTTCGGTTACACGCGGCTGACGCGCGCGATTGATGAAGGATTGGCCGAGCATGGCCTTGGCCGCGCGCACCATCGCGCGCTGTATTTTATCGCCCGCCAGCCTGACCTGACCATCAGCGAATTGCTGAAAATCCTTGCGATCACCAAACAGTCGCTGGGCCGCGTGCTGACGGACCTT
>JBKBTH010000313.1:0-2858 GCA_046290915.1 Sphingorhabdus sp. | reverse complement strand
GAAGGGCTCGATTTCGAACGCGCGGCGATGCTGCGTGACCGGTTGAAGGCGCTGACATTCATTCAAGGGTCGCAAGCCATCAATGCGCAGGGCGTCGGCGATGCGGATATTTTTGCCTTGGCACATCGCAACGGCGTGATGGGTATTCAGGCATTTTTCATTCGCGGCGGACAAAATTGGGGTCATCGTTCGTTTTTCCCGTCACATGTTGCCGAGATGACTGAAGACGAAGTGTTCACCAGCTTCCTTGCGCAGTTCTACGAAGACGTGCCGCCCGCGAAATGCATCTTGCTGGATCGTGATCTGGCGGAAGCAGATTTGTTGGCTGAGGCACTGTCCGAACGCGCGGAGCGTAAGATTGAAATCAGCGTGCCGCAGCGCGGTGACCGCGTCCGCTTGGTCAAACAGGCCACGCGCAATGCCGAAGAGGCGCTTGACCGGCGCTTGGCGGAGAGCACGACGCAAGGCAAATTGCTTCGGGAAGTTGCGGACTTGTTTGAACTGTCCGAGCCACCACGCCGGATCGAGATTTACGACAACAGCCATATTCAGGGTACGAACGCGCTTGGTGCGATGGTCGTTGCCGGGCCCGAAGGTTTTATCAAAGGCCAGTATCGCAAATTTAACATCAAACAGGCTGCGACCGACGATGATTTTGCGATGATGCGCGAGGTGTTCCAGCGCCGATTTGCGCGCGCGCAGGAAGATGATCCCGACCGCGATAGCGGGCAGTGGCCAGACCTTGTGCTGATCGATGGCGGCAAGGGGCAGATGAGTACAGTCAAGGCAGCGCTGGAGGAAATCGGCGTGGATGACGTGCCGCTGATCGCCATCGCCAAAGGTCCACATCATGGCCGCGATGGCCGCGAGATTTTTCACTTCCCCGACGGACGCGAATTGACCTTGCCTGTGAACGCGCCGGTCCTGTTCTATCTGCAGCGGTTGCGCGACGAGGTGCACCGTTACGCCATTGGTGCGCACCGTGCCAAACGCAGCAAAGCGATTACGGCAAGCCCGCTGGATGAAGTGCCCGGCGTCGGGCCATCGCGCAAAAAGGCACTGTTGCTGCATTTCGGTACCGCGCGTGCCGTGCGCAATGCAAGCCTCGAAGACTTGCAGAAAGCGCCGGGTGTTTCCGCCGCCGTGGCGCAGACGGTGTATGATTTCTACCACGCAGGCGGGTGACTTGGCCTTGCAGTTGTTAAGCAGCTGATTAAAAAGGCGGGTAGGGAGAATGTCATGCCAAATATCCGCGCCAACAATATCGATATATATTATGAGGAAAACGGCCCAGCTGACGCGCCAGTGATCCTGCTCGTCATGGGCCTTGGTGCGCAGATGATTGCGTGGCCCGATGAGTTCATCCACGGCCTTGTAAGCAAGGGCTACCGCATCATCCATTATGATAATCGCGACGTTGGCATGTCACAGCGGATGGAGGGTGCAAAGGCGCCCAATCTGGTCTGGACGATGTTAAAGGCACGAATAGGGCTGCCGGTGAGCGTTCCTTACACGCTCGGCGACATGGCGGCGGATGGCATTGGGTTGCTGGATGCGCTGGGCATCGACAAGGCGCATGTGGTCGGAGCGTCGATGGGCGGGATGATCGTCCAATTGATGGCTGCCAATCACCCGGAGCGCACGTTGAGCATGACCTCAATCATGTCGTCGAGCGGTAAGCCTGGGCCTCCCGGCGCGCGCGCCGATATCCAGCGCCGCTTCATGGTAAAACGCGCGCCAGACGCAAGCCGAGAGGAAGCTGTGGCGTTCGGAACCGAACTGGTCAGCTCGTTTTCCTTTCCCGATCCGGCTCGCCCTGAGAATGCCCACGCCGAAATGACTGCCAAAGCGTTCGACCGGGGCTATTATCCGGTCGGCACCAGGCGGCAGTTGCTGGCGATCATCGCTGATGGCAGCCGGGTAGAGCGGCTGAAGAAGATCTCGGTGCCGACTTTAGTGGTGCATGGCGGGGCTGATCCGCTCGTGCGCAAAGAAGGCAGCGAGGACATTGCCCGCCACATCCCCGGCGCAAGGCTGGAGATTATCGACGAAATGGCGCACGATTTGCCGCCATCGCAAGTCGGCCGCATGGTGGATTTGATAGCGGGGCACGCCAAGCAAGCGCACGCATAAAAATGCTGCAGTGCACAATTTAGGCTTGCGCACACCAGTAGGTTCGATAATCTAAGGCAATGACGACCAACCAATTGCTGCTTGAGGCCATTGCGCTCAAAAAATGTGTGACCGCCACCTACAATAATGTGGCGATGAAGCTTGCGCCCCATGTGCTGTATTCAAAGAATAATGCGCTGTTTATCGACGCGATTACGCTTGAAAAGCATGGCGAACCGCCGCGCGAAAAGAAGCTGGGTGCGTTTCATTTGCTTGGCCTCAACGATTTGAAGCTGACTGAGCAGTTGTTTGATATCGACCCATTGTTCGAAGCCGTCGCAGAAAAATATCAAGGTGTGACTTTGTTCATGATTAGCGACGAATAACGCGTCGCAGGATAAAGCTTCCCCCAATGCCGCAGTCTTGGCATGAGGGCGCATGGACATAACCGCATCCGCGACCATTTGTGCAGTCCGTAACCACGGCGAAACCGGCGCGATCGTGCGCGCGTTTTCGGAAGATTACGGGATGCTCGCCGGCTATGTGCAAGGCGCGCGCGGGCGGCAAATGCGGCCAGTGTTGATCCCCGGAAATGTTATCACAGGCGAGTGGCGCACGCGCATCGCTGGGCAGTTGGCACGCCTGACACCTGAACCATTACACAGCCGCGCACATTTGCTGGGCGAGCCATTGGCGATTGCCGCGATTGATTGGGTGACCGCGCTCACCGCGGCAACGCTTGCCGA
>JBKBTH010000312.1:0-2860 GCA_046290915.1 Sphingorhabdus sp. | reverse complement strand
CAAAGGCCCTGCAGGGACTAAACTCAGATATTGTACAAACACCAGCCGCGCCTTTGGCGAACGGCGAGCAACCTCTGCCGCGATGGCGAAAAGTCCGGCCTCTGCCGCACTCCATTTTTCCTCATCCGATACTGCAACGGCTGCCACAGGCCGGCTTCCGCTAAGCTGACGCATCTTCGCGCAGGCCGTTTTAACGACCTCGGTAGCATTGGCTGTATCGGAGCATGATCCGACAAACAGCCCCGCAACATACCCAACATCATTGCCGCCGATGGTGACTGTCACCAACCGGGTGTCCTCGGTCAAAGCCGCAACTTGTGGTGGTAACTCGTTCCATCCGTTCAGGACATGATCGGATGTGGCGCCGCCGCAAGAAACATCGACCAAGTCCAGTTGCAACCGGCGCGCTGTTTGGCGGGCATAATTGTCATAAGACCGTGTGCATCGCGGATCGCGATCGTCCGCCAAACGAGTTACACCTGGGCCAGAGGCAAAAGAACTGCCCATGGCAACATAACGCGCACCGGTGGGCATCCTATTCGCCTGACCACCGGGCAACGGTGCGCATGATGCGCTGAATAGGGACAAAAATGCTATAACTGGAAACGTCTTCACGAAATTACCCTTTCGTTGCTTTGGCCATTAATAATTTCACAAGTGCCTCTGGTTGCGTGTTCATTGCCTGATGGCCTACATCGATATGCAATTGCTCCTTGCATCGCAGACGCTCCGCAAATCGGACCTGCCAATGAGGCGGCAATATTCCGTCGCGATCACAAATGACATACGCGGAAGGACAAGCGTCCAATCCCGCATAATCCCAGTCTGTGGCATAAGTGACGCCCAGCGGCCAATGGTCCAAATCCAGGATTTTCCGCATGGCCGTTGCTTGCGCTGCGCTCATATCATTGAAAAAGGTCAACCGGCGCATCTCGTCTGTGCTGGTGGTTTCGGGATCTAGTGGCCAACCGACTTGATCGACAAATTGCCCATGAAGCCCCCGTCCCATCATGTCGACAACACTTTGCCCAGGCAGCGGAGCGCACGCTGAAAGATAGAGCAGATGGCGAACCAGTGCTGGGGAGCTTCGCCACAGTATCGGCAGCATTGTCCCTGCTTGCGAATGGCCTACGAGTATAATGTCCGACAGCCCTGCCGCTTTGATGTCCGAGATCAACTCTTCGACGGTTTCATTAACTCCGTATCCAATGGAATCAATGCCCCGTTTTTGCCCGCATCCCGGTACATCAAGCGTCAGTACTTTCGCGTCTTGTGCTTCTAAAACAGCCTTCGTTTCGTCCCACACCCAACTACCCTGGCCTCCACCATGCAGCAACACAAAGGCAGGTTGGTAGGTAACGTCTCTATCCTACCATCAATTTTGCCACCGCAATAATATCGGCTGGCTGCGGCACGAAAGCGTCTTCCAATACCTTGGCAAAAGGTACCGGGCAATAAGCACCGCCAAGGCGTTTGACCGGAGCCTTCAACTGGCCAAATAGCTCCTCGCTAATGGTCGAGGCAATTTCTGCACCAGGACCAAAATTGCGGACAGCCTCATGCACAACCAAAGCACGCCCCGTTTTGGCAACCGAAGCCAGCACGGCCTCTTTATCCCATGGTGATATGGTGCGCAGGTCGATCAGTTCAGCCGAAATCCCGGCTTCAGCCAAACCGGCGAGGGCCATTTGGCAACGCATAACCTGCCCTGACCAACTGATAATCGTTAGGTCGCGGCCTTCAACCATCACATTGGCTTTACCCAACGGGATCGGGCCCTGATCGTCGGCGACATCGCCAGGCACAAACAAAGTCATGCCGTTTTCGACAAAGATGCAAGGATCGGGGTCCTGAATGCAGGACATCAACAACCCCTTCATGTCCGCAGGATTTGATGGGCAAACCACTTTGATACCGGCCGAATGCGCGAACCAGCCTTCCAGATGGTCGCTATGCTGGCCCGCGGTTTGCCAACCTGCGCCGGTCAATGTCCGGATTGTGATCGGCACGCTCGTCTGCCCACCGCTCATGAAACGCAATTTGGCAGCGTGGTTGAAAATCATATCCATCGCAACGGTGGTGAAATTCATGAGCATGATTTCGGCAACGGGTTTGTATCCCGCCATCGCTGCACCAATCGCGGCACCAATAATTGCCTGTTCCGAAATCGGCGTGGTGCGCACGCGGCGCTCACCAAATTTGGTCGATAACCCGCGCATCGTCCCGGTAACGCCGCCGCCCTGCGCATCGGCGATGTCTTCACCGAGCACCAGTACCTTGGGATCGGCTTCCATAGCCTCGACCATCGCTGCATTAATGGCCTGTATGCCGTTCATTTTCTGCATCCCGCTCATGCTGCGATCTCCTCTGCAAATACATCGCGGCGCAGTTCGTCCACCGAAGGTAAAGGGCTGTTCATACCAAATTCTTCAGCATCGGCGATTTCCGCCTCTAAATCAGCCTGCATCTTCGAAAGCTGTTCTTCATTGACATGGCCTTCGGCAATCAACCGTGCGCGCAAAGCCGGCAACGGATCCTTCGCCATTGCGGCTTCTTTCTCTTCCTTGGGAATGTAGAAATCATCGTCACCCAGCACATGGCCGAGGAAACGGAAGGTTTTGCATTCCAGCAAGGTCGGGCCTTCGCCTGCACGCGCGCGCTCTATCGCAACGCTCATATGCGCATACATGTCGTCAGGATCATTCCCGTCCAATGTGAAGCCCGGCATGTTGTAAGAAATCGCCCGGGTCGAAATTTTGTCGACTGACGTCGCCAGGCTGTAAGAAGTATGTTCGCCATAGCCGTTATTGGGGCAGACGAAAATCACCGGCAACTTCCAAAGCGAGGCCAGATTCAACGC
>JBKBTH010000311.1:1082-2860 GCA_046290915.1 Sphingorhabdus sp. | reverse complement strand
GGAACGCGTCGCCGACTGCGCAGGTCATATTCGAAGATTGCCGTGTGCCCGTTGCCAACCGCGTTGGCGCGGAAGGTGATGGTTTCCGCTTTGCAATGATGGGCCTGGACGGCGGACGGCTGAACATAGGGGCTTGTTCGCTTGGAGGAGCGCAGCGCTGCCTTGACGAGACGATTTCCTACACCAAGGAGCGTCAGCAATTTGGTCAACCAGTCGCGGATTTTCAGAATACGCAATTCATGCTCGCAGATATGGCGACCGATTTGGAAGCCGCGCGCGCGTTGCTCTACATCGCGGCGGCAAAGGTTACCGCGAACGCACCTGACAAGTCGCGCTTTTCAGCAATGGCCAAGCGACTGTCGACCGACAACGGAAGCGAGATCGTGAATAAAGCGCTGCAACTTTTTGGCGGCTATGGCTATTTACGCGATTATCCCATCGAGCGGTTTTGGCGCGACTTGCGGGTGCACTCTATCCTTGAAGGCACAAATCAGGTCATGCGCATGATTATTGGCAGGGATTTGTTGCGCCAGTGACCGATGATATTCTGATTAGGGTCGAAGGCCATGCCGGTTTCATTAGCCTGAACCGCCCTTCGGCGCTGCACGCGCTGACATTGCCGATGGTTCATGCCATGACCCAGGCGCTACTAGAATGGCGGGACGCCGACGCGATCAAGTGCGTCGTTATCGATCACGCCGAAGGGCGGGGATTTTGTGCTGGAGGCGATATCGCTTTCTTGCGAAATTCCGCCATCAATGATGGTGGCGAATCCGGGCGTAAGTTTTTCCATGATGAGTATCAGCTCAACCATTTGATGTTCACCTATCCCAAGCCAATCGTGGCGTTCATGGACGGTATTACAATGGGCGGTGGCGTTGGTATAAGCCAGCCTGCGCGCTTCCGCGTGGCGACTGAGAACACAAAGTTTGCGATGCCCGAAACCGGCATCGGCTTGTTCCCCGATGTCGGTGGTGGATGGTATCTGTCGCGGCTTGAAGGCCGCGTTGGCCAGTTCCTCGCATTGACCGGCTCGCGTATTGCAGGGGCGGGGTGTCTATCGCTTGGACTGGCGACACATTATCTGCCCAGCAGCGCGCTCGCAGATGCCAAGTCGCGGATCGCGACAGAGGATGTCGAGCGGATTGACGGCATATTGGGTACATTATCGGTAACGCCGCCAGCTTCCAAAATCGTCGAGACGCTGTTCCAGATCAACCGCCATTTCGCTTCTGACCGGCTTGAAGATATTCTCCTGAGCCTTGAAGGCGATGAAAGCGATTGGGCAATGCGCGAACTGGCGACGCTGCGGTCGAAAAGCCCGCAGGCCTGCAAGGTTGCGCTGCGCCAACTGGCTGAAAGTAGCCAGCTGACCGATTTTGCTGACAATATGGCCATGGAATATCGCATCGCGAGCCGCGTGATCGTTCGCCCCGATTTTGCCGAGGGCGTGCGCGCGGTGATCGTCGATAAAGACAACGCCCCCAAATGGGACCCTGCGACAGCCGAAGGCGTTACGGACGCGCTTATTGATGCGATTTTCGCCCCGTTACCGGTACAAGAAGAATGGAAGCCCCTATGAGCTACGAAACGATGTTGGTCGAACAACGCGGCGCGGTGACGCTTATGACGTTGAACCGGCCGCAAGCTCTGAACGCGTTGAACAGTCAAGTATTGGCTGATCTCATTGCTGCCTTTGCTGCTTTTGATGCCGATGATAGCCAACGTTGTGCCGTGCTGACCGGAAGCGAAAAGGCATTTGCCGCGGGCGCTGATAT
>JBKBTH010000311.1:0-1072 GCA_046290915.1 Sphingorhabdus sp. | reverse complement strand
ATAAGCCAGCCTGCGCGCTTCCGCGTGGCGACTGAGAACACAAAGTTTGCGATGCCCGAAACCGGCATCGGCTTGTTTCCTGATGTCGGCGGTGGCTGGTATCTTTCGCGGCTGGAAGGACGCGTTGGCCAGTTTCTGGCTCTGACAGGTTCGCGTGTTGCGGGCGCGGGCTGTCTCTCGCTTGGCCTTGCCACGCATTATGTGCCTTCTGAGGCTTTGGCTGAGGCCAAGCAACGGATTACCACTGAAGACGTCGACCGCATCGATGGCATATTGGGCACCTTATCCGTCACGCCGCCACCATCGCAAATCGTTGAAACACTGTTTCAGATTAACCGACATTTCGCCTCTGACCAATTAGAGGACGTGCTCAAAAGTCTGGAAAATGATGAAACACCATGGGCCATGAAGGAACTGGCGAGCTTGCGGACCAAAAGTCCGCAAACCTGCAAGGTTGCGTTGCGGCAGCTGGCCGAGAGCAGCACGTTGAACGACTTTGCTGACAATATGGCCATGGAATATCGTATCGCCAGCCGCGTGATCGTGCGGCCTGATTTTGCCGAAGGCGTGCGGGCGGTCATTGTGGACAAGGACAATGCGCCCAAATGGAACCCGGCCACGCCTGAAGAGGTGTCCGATGCACTGATTGATGCGATTTTCGCGCCATTGCCCGCACAAGAAGAATGGAAGCCATTATGAGCTACGAAACGATATTGGTCGAACAACGCGGCGCGGTAACGCTCATCACATTAAATCGGCCGCAAGCGCTGAATGCATTGAACAGTCAGGTTCTGGCTGACCTCATTGCCGCGTTTGCAGCGTTCGATGCCGATGACAGCAAACGTTGCGCCGTGCTGACCGGAAGTGAAAAGGCATTTGCCGCGGGCGCTGATATCAAGGAGATGCAAAGCCAGTCCTTTGCCGAGATGTACGGTTCGAATTTCTTCGCTGGCTATGACCGCGTGACGGCCACGCGCAAGCCTTGGATCGCGGCAGTAAACGGTTTTGCGTTGGGCGGCGGGTGTGAGCTAGCGATGATGGCGGACTTCATCATGGCGGGTGATAACGCCAA
>JBKBTH010000310.1:0-2864 GCA_046290915.1 Sphingorhabdus sp. | reverse complement strand
GGTTCGTGCAATCGTTCGTCACAATATAGGAGATTACGTGACAATGTTGGCGGAGGCCTTGCCCGACACAATCGACACCCTGTTGCGCGAGGCAAGGGCGCATCTGCAAAACGCGCGTTTCGCCGAAGCAGCGGCCTGCTGCGCGCAAATGCTCCAAATAGCGCCGGACAATGTGGATGCTTTGTACACGCTCGCGGTGACACAGCGAATGCAGCGTCAAATTCCTGCGGCGCTTGCAACGCTCGATACATTGATTTCGGCTGATCCCGGTTACGGCCGCGCGTGGCAAGAGCGCGGGCATTGCTTTCGCGACAGTGGGCGTACCGAGGAGGCTTTCTCCGCTTATCAACGCGCGGTCACACATAATGGGGCGCTGGTCGCGAGCTGGCGCCTGCTGAGTGAACTGCATAATGCTGCGGGGCGTCACGAGGCCGCCGATTTTGCCTATGCGCAATATGTCCACCTCTCGGCCTTGCCGCCCGAATTACTAAGTGTCGCCAGCTTTATTCAAGAAGGCCGCATTTATAAAGCGGAGCAGGTGTGCCGCGCGTTCCTGCAACGCAACGGCCATCATGTCGAAGCAATGCGCTTACTCGCCGACATCGGCATGAAGTTCAACGCCTATGACGAAGCCGAGTTTCTGCTAGAGTCTTGCAAGGTGCTGGCACCTGACAACGTCAGCGCGCATTATGATTATGTCAAAGTGCTCCGCAAACGGCAAAAGTTTGAGCTGGCGTTGGCAGAAGCATCCGAGCTGCGCGCGAAAGAGCCAGGCAACCCTGAGTTCGAGATGCTCTACGCGAACGAAAACCTAGCCATCGGCAATTTCGACGAAGCCATGCTGATCTATGAAGCACTGCTTGGTTCATTACCGAATAATCCAGGCATAAACCTGACTTATGGTCACGCGCTTAAGACCGTTGGGCGGCAGGATGATGCAATTTCCGCTTACCGGCGCGCTTATCAGGTTCGGCCGGACTGCGGCGATGCGTATTGGAGCTTGGCCAATCTGAAGACCTATCGCTTTGACGATATGGAAATCGATCAAATGCGCGAACGCCAAGGCTTCGCTAGCACGGCGCTTGATGATCGGTATCATCTTTGCTTTGCGTTGGGCAAGGCGTTGGAGGATCGCGGCGACTATGGCGCGTCTTTTGAATATTATGAGCTTGGCAACCGCCTCAAGCGCGAAGAGCTGAAATACGATCCAGCGCGGCTTTCAAACGAAATGCGGCTTCAGTGCGAACTGGTAACGGCTGATGTGCTCGATCGTTTTTCTGGTGCGGGTTGTACTGCCCCCGACCCGATTTTCATCGTAGGGCTCCCGCGCGCAGGCTCGACTTTGCTTGAGCAAATCCTTGCCTCGCACAGTCAGGTCGAAGGGACCATGGAGCTGCCGAACATCTTCGCTCTCGCGTTTCGCCTAGATCGTCAGCGCATCGTTGGCGAGGAACCCGAATATCCAGGCAACTTGGGGGATCTAACACACGAAGACGTTACCCGCTTTGGCGAAGAGTTCATCCGCGATACGCAAGTGTACCGCAAGCAGGGCACGCCATACTTCATCGACAAGATGCCCAATAACTTCCGCCACATTGGCTTGATACAAATGATCCTGCCAAACGCGAAGATTATCGATGCGCGGCGCGGGGCGATGGGTTGCTGCTTTAGCGGCTTTAAACAATTGTTCGCTGAAGGTCAGGAGTTCACATACGGGCTTGAGGAAATCGGCCAATATTACACTGATTATGTGGAACTTATGGCCCATTGGGACAGCGTTTTACCAGGCAAGATATTGCGTGTCCGATACGAAGATGTGGTCGCCGATCTGGAAACGCAGGTCCGGCGCTTGCTTGATCATTGCGGCCTTCCCTTTGAAGAAGCCTGCCTCAATTTCCACCAGACCGAACGCGCGGTTCGAACCGCGAGCTCCGAACAGGTGCGACAACCGATTTTTAAAAGCGGCGTGGATCAATGGGAGAATTTCAGCGAATTTCTCGATCCGCTCCGTAGCAAATTAGGGCCTGAACTGGTCTCAACCTGAGGGGGAATTTTATGGCGAGCAATGCACCAATCGCACCGGTAAACGCCGACGAAGTCTCTACGCTGGGGCAGCGCTGGTACGTTCTCATCATCATGATGCTGGTGTACACCATCAGCATTGCCGACCGTTATGTTCTGTCCACGCTGCTTGGACCGATTTCCGAAGAGCTAAAGTTGAGCGATACGGAAACCGCTTGGCTTGGACTGCCGCTTGCACTTTTTTACGTGACGATGGGCATCCCTCTGTCATGGTTGTGTGACCGGACCAACCGCCGCAACCTGCTGGCCGCCTCTGTTGCGGTCTGGTCATTCATGACCGCGATTACGGGTTATACGCGCGGTTACATTGATTTGCTTTTGGCCCGCGTGGGTGTTGGCATTGGCGAAGCGGGAGGCACTCCTGCGTGCAACTCGATCATCGCTGACTATTTCCCCGCTAACCGGCGCTCGATGGCGATGACGGTGTTCGCACTTGGCGCACCTATCGGGGCATGGCTTGGTTCCGACATTGCGGGCTTTGTGTCTACATTACACGGTTGGCGCGCTGCGTTTTTGGTACTGGGCGTGCCCGGCATCATTTTGGCGATCATTATCATGGTAACGATAAAGGAACCGAAGCGCGGGCGCTTAGATGCCGTCACGGAAGATGCCACGCCCACCATTATGGAAACGCTAAAATTTCTGTGGTCGCAAAAATCGGCTGTTCACGCGATGACCGGCAGTGGTCTGTCTGCATTTTGGGGATGGGGGCTGATGTGGTTCACTCCGTTGTTCCTGCAACGTACCTATGGCATGAATGAAGGGGAAGCCGGCGGTATGCT
>JBKBTH010000309.1:0-2870 GCA_046290915.1 Sphingorhabdus sp. | reverse complement strand
ATATCCTCGAACGCGGAATCTTTGCCGATCTCTCGATCATTAAAGCGTGGAAGGCAGACGAAAGCGGTAACCTTGTGTTCCGCAAGACCGCGCGCAACTTCAACTTGCCTGCCGCGACCTGCGGCAAGGTGTGTGTGGTAGAGGTAGAGGAAATCGTGCCCGTGGGCAGCCTTGACCCCGACTGCATCCATTTGCCCGGCGTCTATGTGCAGCGCATGATTGTTGGTGCGCCATATGACAAGAAGATCGAGTTTCGGACGGTGCGCGAAAGGGAAAGCGCGTGATGCGGCGCTTGACAGTTAGCCTTGCCGCGTTGGCGCTGGCCGGTTGCGCGGCGCAAGGCCAGCAGGTTGCTGCGCCGGTCCTTAGCAAGGATGCGCTAGCCACCCAAATCGGCGAAAAGCCGACAGCGGCGTCCCCGCCAACGGGTCAGCAATGGCTTTTCGGCTCGGCTGAAGGCACGATTGCATCGGCGCAGGTGTATAAGGCGATGGCGCAATATGTCCGTGCTAAGGCCCTGAATCGCGCGATCAAATCGCAGACGGTGCTGGCGGACGGTTCAACCCCCGATGCGCCGCGTTTCGAAAGCTGCGGTGCAAAGCCATTGGCGGCGGTATTTGATGCCGACGAAACGCTGATCTGGAATGTTGGTGCAATGCGCTACATGGCTGAGCAGGGTAAGGATTTTGATCCCGTCATCTGGAACGAGTGGGAAAAAAGCGGAGCCGGGAAAGCGTTGGCAATGCCCGGCGCAATCGACGCATTGAAAATCATGCGCGATGCCGGCGTGACGGTCATTGCAAATACCAATCGCACAGCTGCGAACGCCAAGGGTACGGAAGATACGCTGCGCATGGCGGGGCTTGGTGAGTTCAAACATACAGACACGCTTTATTTGATGGGTGATGACGCGACCGGATCGAGCAAAGATGGCAGACGCGCTGCAATCGCTGCAAAATATTGCGTGATAGCATTGGCAGGCGACCAGCTGGGCGACTTTGCCCAGGCGTTCAACGCGAAAACCTTCAGCGTGGCTGACCGGCGGAAGCTTGCGACAAACCCGGCGATCGCCGAACTATGGGGCAATGGCTGGTTCCTGTTCTCCAACCCTGTCTATGGCCCGTCCATCCGTGGCGGCTATGACGAAATATTCACAGCTGATACCAAATGGGAGCCCGCGCAATGAGCGACAAGCCAGTCCCCATCGACCTTGTGCCTTACACCGAAATGCTTGGCGATAGCCGGGAATTCTTGCGCGTCTGGGCGAAGGAAGGCGGGCCAGTCACTTGCTTTATCAACCCCGTGCCCGTCGGCGGCGATCCAATGGGCTATGGCATCGCTTTGGTCGATTGCATTCGCCACGGTGCCAAGACATGGGCGCGCGCTACCGGAATATCCGAGGCTGAAGCCTTGGCGCGGATCTGGGAGGGCGTCGACGCAGAGCGTGCGAGCCCGACCGATTTGCCGACTGAACACCCCACCACCGATGAAGATGGATTGATACATTGAGCTGGACCCGTGACGAAATGGCCGCCCGCGCTGCAAAGGAATTGCGCGACGGATATTATGTCAACCTGGGCATCGGCATTCCGACGCTGGTGGCCAACCACATCCCGGCTGGCGTAGAAGTAACGCTTCAGTCTGAGAACGGCATGTTGGGCATCGGGCCATTCCCTTTTGCGGGTGAGGAAGATGCCGACCTCATCAATGCAGGCAAGCAGACCATCAGCGAGCTGCCGCAGACCGCGTATTTCGATAGCGCAGCAAGCTTTGCGATGATCCGCGGCGGGCATATTGACCTGACCGTCTTGGGCGCGATGGAAGTGGCCGAAAATGGTGATATTGCCAACTGGATGATCCCGGGCAAAATGATCAAGGGCATGGGCGGGGCAATGGACCTTGTCGCTGGCGTGAAGAAGATTATCGTCGTGATGGAGCATAATGCCAAGGACGGTTCGCCAAAGTTCATTCCTGCGTGCACGCTGCCGCTGACGGGGAAAAATGTCGTTGATATGATCATCACCGACTTGGCGGTGTTCCATCGCCCGAACAAATCGTCGCCGTTCAAACTGATTGAGGTCGCGCCGGGGATCACCGTTGATGAAGTCGCAGGCAAAACCACTGCACATTACGAAGTCGCGATTTAATCGGCAGTATGCGGCGCATTATTATTGCCTTGATCGCCGCTTCTACACTGGGGCTGGCCAGCTGGTATTTTTTATACTCGGCACCGGAGACAAACCAGGTCGCGGCGGTGTTGCGCAAACTGGCTAAGGCACCCCCAAACTTGCCGGACCAGCCAGACGAATGGCATGGCCGGATCGATTATAACAAACTCGACCAGCAATTTACCGCGCTGACGCAGCGCTCCGAAATGGCGGGGCTTGCCGTAGCCATCATTGAGGATGGCGAGCTTCGTTTTGTCCATAGCTATGGCGTCGTTGATCGTTCTACCAACGTTCCAGTGTCGAACAAGACGGTGTTTCGCTGGGCTTCGGTTTCAAAAACGGTTGCCGGCACGCTGGCTGCATCGATGGCGAGCGAAGGCGCGCTTGATCTGGAAAAGCCGGTATCAAGCTGGGGAAGTTCGCTTCGCTTGCCCGATGGTGCTGAATCGCGGATCAGCTTTGCGCAGTTACTGGCGCAGCAAAGTGGCCTCACCAAAAACGCTTATGATGAAAAGCTGGAGGACGGGCAGGACCCGCGGGTCATCCGCGCCAGCCTCGTGGAGGCGCCGTTACAATGTGCGCCCGGGACGTGCCACACATATCAAAACCTCGCGTTCGACTCTGCCAGTGAAATATTGGCTAAGGTGGGCAAGCGGTCTTATCCCGATCTCGTGAGTGAGCGCTTCTTTCTGCCGCTGGGTA
>JBKBTH010000308.1:0-2891 GCA_046290915.1 Sphingorhabdus sp. | reverse complement strand
ACACAAAACGCATTAGCGGACGGCAGCTTCCATTGCTTCGGGTAGTACAATCCGGGGCAAGCCAGCAGGACGGGCAGTTGCACGGGCAAGCGGTGTAGGCTGCGCGGTTGCTGTGTCCGCGGCGACGTCCTTCAGCCCGAGCGATAATGCCGGGACGTCATCCTGTACAATCGGTGTATATTCAGGGCCGCCAGCACCATCCCAGAATATCGCCGGGAAGCTTCCGCCCATTGCCGCTGCAATTTCAGCGCCGCCACGGAATTTGGGGTCCCACCCCGCGCGGCTATGCTGGTTGTCCCAGATGCTCACTTCGCGCGGTAACGGGTCATATTTCGCATCCTGAAAGGGAAAGCGATACCCAACGATCATGATGTTGGTTGTGCCGTTTTCGCCAATGACATTGTCAAAGATTTCGACCCTGCGGTTTGCCATAACCATGACGCCCGTTCCGGTCGGGACATTGGCCACGATATTGCCCTTTGGCGCGAAATTCGGGGTCATATTGTTGACGATGATGTTATCGAATATCCGGACATTGTGCCCGCCCATTTGTGGCAAATTGGGTAAGTCGAATACCAATATACCGCCGGTATTGTGGGTCGCGATATTGTCATGAACATCCGCGTCAAAGCTGTTTTCGATTTCAATGCCAGCGACATTTTCAACTGCAGTTGAATGGCGCACCACTATATTACGTGACTGCCCGACATAGATGCCCGCATCCGACGCACCACGTACGAATACCGAGTCAATAAGCACATCTTTGCTTTCAACAGGATATATTCCGTACGCGCCGTTTGTCGCAAGCGGCCCGCCAGTCCATTCAACGCGCAATTTGTGATAGACGATGCGATCAGCACCCTTCGACTTGATGCCGTCGCCTTTGCTGTTCTCAACGGCAAAGTCCCTGAGCACCACATCGTCGGAGGTCACCAACAATCCCTCGCCAGCACCTTGCTGGCCTGAAAAATCAAGGGTGGTTTCTAACCCGCCCTGTCCTTTTACGGTCACGTTATTGACGTCAAGCGAGAGCCCGTCGGACAGACTAAAACGCCCTGCGGCGAGTTCAACGACGTCGCCTGGTTCCGCCGCGATCAACGCCTCTTGCAAGCGCTCCTGCGCACCGTCTCCGGGCGAAACGGCAATGGTCTTTGCCGACACAGGTTGAACGAGCGCGCAAAATGCAGCGCCAACGAATAGCAGTTCCCTCATCCTCATCCGCGCAACATGCCTTAGAGGATGATAATTGCAAGCATGATTAGGGTTGGCTGTCCAATATCCAGTCAACGCCTGCATCGGCGTGGATTTCAGCGCTATCGTAGATCGGCAAAACATTGGCTTTGGTGTCGATAACCATGCTCAATTCGGTGCATCCCAGCACCACGGCCTTGATACCTTCTTGGTCGATTTCGGTGATGAGCGTTTTCAATGTCCGCTCTGAATCCCGCTTCACTATGCCATGCGTTAATTCGTCGTATATGATCCGATCCAGGTCTTTGACGTCATCCATTTCGGCGGGCAACAGCGATACGCCATGCTGAACAAGGCGCTGGCGATACCAATTTTCCGCCATGACATTGGCCGTCCCAAGCAAGGCCGCAGATGGAACGGCGTCGGCCTTCATCTTGGCACCCACCGCATCCGCTATATGGATCAGAGGAACCGAAACCGAGGTGGCGACCTTGTCGAACACTTTGTGCATGCTGTTTGCGCATATGAGTATTGCGGTAGCGCCTGCCTGCTCCAAACGTTGCGCAGAGGCGGTCAATACGTCTGCGACATGTGCCCAATCCTCATCTGTGCTGGCTTTACCGACATCGCAGAAATTGAGGCTCTCAATGAGCAAAGGCGCGTTGCACGTGCCATTTGTGCGCCGAAGCACTTGCTTGTTGATGCGGGCGTAATAAAGTTCTGTCGAATACCAGCTCATGCCGCCGATAAGGCCCAGTTTACGCATAATTATTACCTCTGCATGAAATCAAACGCCGCCCCGAGGGTGCTCGGGACGGCTTTTGATATGCAATAGCGTGAAGTCTATTAGTGCTGCAAGGCCTTGACGATGTCTTCGCACATCTTCTTCGCATCCGCGAGAAGCATCATCGTTTGATCCATGTAGAACACGTCATTATCGACGCCAGCATAGCCAACACCGCCCATGGAGCGTTTGATGAAGAACACAGTCTTTGCCTTGTCGACATCGAAAACGGGCATACCGTAAATCGGCGATGTTTTGTCGGTTTTAGCCGCCGGATTAACAACGTCATTTGCGCCAATGATGAACGCAACGTCGGTTTGCGCAAATTCGCTGTTAATGTCCTCAAGCTCAAACACCTCATCATAAGGTACCTGCGCTTCAGCCAGCAAAACGTTCATATGCCCGGGCATGCGCCCTGCAACCGGGTGAATGGCGTATTTCACCGAAACACCCTGCTTTTTCAGGACATCGGCCATTTCACGCAAGATATGCTGCGCCTGGGCGACAGCCATGCCATAGCCGGGAACGATGATAACGCTTTCCGCCTGTTGCATCATATAGGCAGCATCTTCGGCTGAACCGCGCTTCCATGGCCGCTGCTCTTTGGCAGGGCCGCCAGTTGCGGCTGCTTCGGCACCAAAGCCGCCAGCAATAACACTGATAAAGCTACGGTTCATCGCCTTGCACATGATATAGGAGAGGATCGCGCCAGATGAGCCGACCAGTGCACCCGTGATGATCATCGCTGTGTTGTGCAGCGTGAAGCCCATCGCCGCCGCTGCCCAGCCAGAATAGCTGTTCAGCATCGACACCACGACGGGCATGTCTGCACCGCCGATGGGGATGATGAGCAGGAAGCCGATGACGAACGCGAGTGCCGTGATCGTCCAGAAAATCCAAGGGCTTTGATCAACCG
>JBKBTH010000307.1:0-2904 GCA_046290915.1 Sphingorhabdus sp. | reverse complement strand
CCGTTGGCAAAGCGCGCGACACGAATGCGGTGCCCGGGTTGCGCTGACGATCATAGGTTACAATGAGATCAGCTGTCAGCGCGTCGTTCGGCGTAAAACGCAACGATCCTCGGACACCCAATTGGTCCTGGCCGTTCAAATCATCTTGGCCGGGTGCGAGGTTGTTGACGTAACCGTCACGCTTTTTGAATGCGAACGCAACGCGTCCAGCGAGTGTGTCCGAGCCCGCGTTTATGAATCCACCAAGCTGACGCTGATCGAAATTACCAATGCCGCCCGTCAGTGCGCCGGAGAAACCAGCCTCTGGCCGCGCGGAGATGATGCTGATTGCGCCAACGGCTGATGCAGTACCAAACAGCGTCGCTTGCGGGCCTTTGATGACCTCAATACGTTCAATGTCATAAATGTCCTGATACGAACCGCGTGAACGCGAGATATCGACACCGTTATAATAGAGCGTAACGCGGGCGGCCTGCTGCGCCGAACCGGAATCTGAGGTGATTCCGCGAATAACAACGCCAGGGTTGTTTGCGCTCTGCTCCTGAATGTTCAGGCCGGGGATGTAGTTGGCGAGCTCGTCGAGATCGCTGACGCCCAGCTCCTGCATACGCGCGCCGCTTACTGCGCTCAGCGTTACAGGGACGTCAACCAGCCGTTCTTCGCGTTTCTGCGCAGTAACAATGATTTCGCCTTCAAAGGCTTGATCTTCGGTCTCTGCCGTTTGAGCAAAAGCTGGCATAGCCGTGGTAACTAATAGGAAAGAGGTAGCAACGGCAAAATAACGACGACGCATAGCGGAACACTCCAGTGGGAAAGGATGTTGGCGCTATGCGGGCGACTGGTGTCATTATTGCGAAGCCATTGAGACAAATTGAATATGAAAATAAGAAAGATTTGCGTCAAAAATTTATGGCGACCGAGCGCTTAACGCTATGACGTCAAATGCAGTGGGAACCTGAAATCCATTTCATGCGTTAGCTTTGCTCAATCGAAAGGAATTTTTCATGGCTGACCTATCGCAAATCAAAGAGCATGCAGAAGTCATCGGCGCCGATGGCGTCCACGTTGGCACTGTCGACGGCATTGATGGCAACCGCATCAAGCTGACCAAGAAGGACTCAGGTCAAGGCACGCATGAAGGGCATCATCATTATATTGATGGCGGACTGGTTGCCATGGTTGAAGATGGCACTGTTCGCCTCTCGGCAAATGCAGATGTCGCGCTGATGTTCGAGCAAGAACAAGACGAAGGCTAAGCCTTAAATTTTACCCTAAATCAGTGCGCTGCGCCCCAGCTTGGCCCTGTCCCGATCTCAATACCCAAGGGGACGGTCAGCTTTACCAAAGGTTCGGCTGCCCCTGCCATAATCGTGCGGATGACGTCGCTTGCTGCGGCGACATCCGCCTCGGGCAGTTCGAACACCAGTTCATCATGCACCTGAAGCAACATCTTCACATGGCCTAGGCCTGTCGCTTTTAAAGCAGGCCCCATTTGCACCATCGCGCGCTTAATGATGTCGGCGCTTGTCCCCTGAATGGGGGCATTGATCGCGGCGCGTTCACTGCCCTGCCGCTCTGCTTGATTGGGGGATTTGATGCGTGGAAACCAGGTTTTGCGTCCAAATAACGTCGTCGAGTGCCCACAGTCGCGCACCGTCGCCATCGTTTCCTGAATGTAATTCGAAATACCGGGGAAACGTTTAAAATACGCGTCGATCAGTGATTGCGCCTCTTCAGCGGTGGATTCCAAGCGCTTCGAAAGACCCCAGCGGGAAATGCCATAGAGTATCGAGAAATTGATGGTCTTGGCGCGACCACGCGTGTCGCGGTTTACTTCGCCGAACAGTTCCAATGCGGTGCGTGCATGGATGTCTTCACCCTTTTCAAACGCATCGCGCAACGGCTCGACATCTGCGAAATGTGCTGCAAGCCTAAGCTCGATTTGGCTATAGTCAGCAGACAGGATCACATTGCCGGGTTCGGCTACAAAAGCGTCCCGGATTTGGCGACCGGTTTCGGTGCGGATGGGAATATTCTGTAAGTTAGGATCGGTGGACGACAGCCGTCCAGTTTGCGCGCCAACCAGGCTGTAGCTTGTGTGCACGCGGCCCGTTTTAGGATCAATCTGCTGCTGCAGGCTGTCGGTGTAGGTTGATTTGAGCTTTGCAAGTTGCCGCCAATCCAGCACCTTGCGGGCAATATCGATGCCTTGCCCCGCCAGATCTTCCAGCACGGTTACGTCAGTTGAATATTGCCCCGACTTGCCTTTTTTGCCGCCCTTATATCCCATTTTTCCAAACAGGATTTCGCCAAGTTGTTGCGGGCTGCCAATCGTAAACGGCTGTCCGGCGAGATCGTGAATTTCTTTTTCCAGCAACTCCATTTGCGCGGCAAACTCGGAGGACAATCGCGCGAGAGCCGTCCGGTCGACTTTAATGCCCATGCACTCCATCTGCGAAAGGACGGGCACGAGCGGGCGATCGACCAGTTCGTATACGCTCGTCGCCTTTTCAGGGCTCAGCCGTAACTTCAGGTGATGCCACAAGCGCAAGGTCACATCGGCATCTTCCGCCGCATAGCAGGTTGCGTCCGACAGCGGGACAGCGGCAAAACCAATCTGGCTTTTGCCCGTCCCGGTAACGCTTTTGTATGAAATGCACTCGTGCCCCAAATGCGTTTTGGCGAGTTCGTCCATGCCATGCAGTTGACGACCCGCGTCGAGGGCAAAGCTCATGACCATCGTGTCATCGTACGGCGTTATGCGCACGTCATGCCGCGCCAATACCGACATATCATATTTCAGGTTTTGGCCAATTTTCAGCACGCTTGGATCGCTCAGCAGCGGACGTAACCGCTCCAAGGCGACGTTCATCTCTATCTGAACCGGCTTTTCAGCGAACATAT
>JBKBTH010000306.1:0-2910 GCA_046290915.1 Sphingorhabdus sp. | reverse complement strand
GTCTCATTATGGCGCTAAGGTTAATCCAGCATTAGTCGAAGTTATTATGGTTAATAAAATCAAACTAATTATTTACCAATTCAATATGGAATTGATTGGTCGCTTTTGAAAGGAGTTATTAACCATAAAAATTTGACTGGAATTACATCGGTTTCTTAAGGGCGCTCCATCGAATTACCCACCCCCTGGGCCAGTTCGCTTGGAACAAATTATATCTGACGCCGAGTGTTTGCGTTGCGTCTGCGCACCCTTGAGAGAAGGAAACCAGTAATATGCTTAAGTTGAACATCAACGATTTGGTTCACATTCTGAAGCAAATCAAAATCGCTGAACACCATACTGCGACCGGCGAGCTGGTTGACCACATGGGTAACCCGCTGACTGCGCTCACGCCATCGGGCTTGCGTACTGTAAACGGCGAATTCAACAACCTTGTTAACACGGGTGCAGGTACAGCAGATCAACTGATGCCTCGTTTGTCGTCAACCAACTTTAACCCAGCTGAGGCCAATCCACGTACAGGCGCGCCAACAAGCTACGAGCAGCTTTCCGGTTCGGTTTATGACAGCCAGCCACGCGTTATCTCCAACCTGATCGCTGATCAGTCGCTGACCAACCCAGTTGCAGTTATTGCTGCGCTAAACGGTGTTGGTATCACATCGGGCGCTTTATATGACAGCATCATGGGACTGGCCGACGCAGCACGCGTCGGCATCAACGAAGCGCTAGCGGCTGACAAGGCACTGCTCATCGCACAAACTGCTTGGGCTAAAGTTGGAGCGCCAGAGAGCGGCGCAGAGTTTGACGATGTTGCAACCGCAACCGCAACACGTGATACAGCGTATGTCGCACGCGATGCAGCCGTTTCCGAAGCAACAACGGAACTGGCGCTTGCTGGCGTTGAAATGCAGAACGGTGACCTTGTCATCCCCAACGTCATGACCGACTTGGGCAGCACTGCACCGCTCAATGGTTTCATGACCATTTTTGGCCAATTCTTCGACCATGGTCTGGATTCCATCGGCAAGGGCGGCGCTGGCACCGTATTCATCCCGCTTCAGCCCGATGACCCGCTTTACGTTCCAGGCAGCCCCACCAACTTCATGGTGCTGACCCGTGCGACCAACCTGCCCGGCGCCGACGGTATTCTCGGCACCGCTGACGATGTACGCGAAGCGACGAACTCGACCAGCCCCTGGATCGATTTGAGCCAGAACTATGCTTCACATGCGTCGCATCAGGTGTTCTTGCGTGAATATAAGATGGTTGAAGGTAAGCCTGTCGCAACCGGCATGCTGCTTGCTGGCGTCAATGGCGGTCCACCAACATGGGCTGACGTCAAGTTGCAAGCGCGTGAAATGCTGGGCATCGAACTCAGCGATATGGACGTGCACCGCGTTCCATTGCTTGCAACGGACCTTTACGGCAACTTCATCCCCGGCGCGAACGGCTTTGCACAGATCGTAACAGCTCCGGACACGCTGGTTGAAGGCAATCCTGCTGCACCTGTTGCCGCAGACAGCGCAATGGCGACGGGCCATGTCTTCCTGGCAGACATCTCGCATAATGCCGACCCGAAAGCGGGGCAGACCGCCGATGCCGATACCATTTCCGGTAATGCTATCCCGGTTGATGCGCGCGGCAATGCCGCAACTTACGACAATGAACTGCTTGACCAACATTACATTGCAGGTGATGGCCGTGCGAACGAAAACATCGCGCTGACCGCGATCCACCATGTGTTTCATTCCGAACACAATAATCGCGTCGACCAGATCAAGGCTGAATTGATTGCCAATGGTGATGTTGCCCTGCTGAACGAATGGCTTGATGTCACAGTCGCCGAAATTCCGGCGGATTTGGCAACTCTCTCATGGAACGGCGAGCGTCTATTCCACGCTTCGCGTTACACAACCGAGCAGGTATATCAGCATCTCGTGTTCGAAGAATTCGTGCGTACCATTCAGCCAAACATCGATGCGTTCGTATTCTCGAACACAGTGGACATCGATCCAGCAATCACTGCCGAGTTTGCCCATGCCGTCTATCGCTTTGGCCACTCGCAGCTTAACGAAACCGTTGATCGTCTGGCCGCTGACGGCCAGACTTCAGACAACGTCGGCCTGATCGAAGCGTTCCTTAACCCTGTCGAATATGCGGCAAGCGGTGCAACTGGCGACGAAGCCGCCGGTGCCATTTTCCGTGGCATGACGCGTCAGGTCGGCAACGAAATCGACGAATTTGTAACGGGCGCATTGCGTAACAACCTCGTCGGCCTTCCACTCGATCTCGCGGCGATCAACATCGCCCGTGGCCGCGAAACTGGCGTCGGTTCGTTGAATGACGTCCGTCGGGACTTCTTTGCCCAGACCGGCGATACACAGTTGGAACCATATAGCAGCTGGTTTGATTTCGCTTTGGCGATCAAGACCCCTGCTTCGATCATCAACTTCATCGCAGCCTATGGTCAGCATCAGTCGATCATTGATGCTGTTACCGTCGAAGCAAAGCGTGATGCGGCTATCAACCTTGTCATGGGCGGTGACAATGCACCAGCAGACCGTATGGACTTCCTGAACAGCACAGGCACGTGGCTTACCAAAGAAACCGGCCTTAACATGGTGGATTTCTGGATCGGCGGCTTGGCTGAAAAGAAAATGGCGTTCGGCAGCCTGCTTGGAACGACCTTTGGCTTCGTCTTCGAAACGCAAATGGAAGATCTGCAGGGCGGCGACCGCTTCTATTATCTCAGCCGTTCGCAGGGTACCAACCTGTTGAACCAGTTGGAAGCCGACTCATGGGCTGAATTGGCCATGCGCAACACGGATCTGGGCGCAGCGGGTGGAACCCACTTGCCAAGCTCATTGTTCCTGACTCCACATTATATTTTGGAAATGAACGAGAGCCTTC
>JBKBTH010000030.1:5754-11627 GCA_046290915.1 Sphingorhabdus sp. | reverse complement strand
AACACTGCGCCCGCGAACCCGGGCCAGCAAGCCATCGCCATTCATGACTTCAATTTCTGTCGTCCGCAGGCCAATTTAAGCGTGACAAAAATCAGCACGGTCATCAGCGATGGTGTCAGCGCCAGCAACCCCAAAGCATTGCCAGGTGCAATTGTCAGATATTGTATATTGGTCAGCAATGCCGGCAGTGCGACTGCGACCAACATCGCCGTCGTTGATGCTATCCCCGCGACCGCGACATATATTCCGGGATCAACGTTATCAGGCACAAGCTGTGCCACTGCGACAACTGCGGAAGATGATGATGCCGCCGGCGCCGACGAAACTGACCCATTTGGCATATCTATCGCCGGCAACACGATTAGCGGGACTGCTGCATCGATGGGGCCGGGGTCATCATTTGCGATTATATTCAACGCGACGCTGAACTAACCAACGGAATCTGCTGGCAATATAGTCGCTACATTTCTAAACCGCCGGCATGAGCACAAAAACTGTTTCGGACCGCAAAAATCCCGTCATCGAGACGCGCGATCAACTCGTCGCCGCGATTGCTAAAGGCGAAAAGCCTAAGGAACGCTGGCGCATTGGCACCGAGCATGAAAAATTCGTCTATAACCGCAGTGATCACCACGCCCCATCCTATGACGAACCAGGCGGTATTCGTGACCTGTTAATGGCACTCACCGAGTTTGGCTGGGAACCCGTTTACGAAAACGGCAAAGTCATTGCAATGAGCGGCAGCGATGGCGCCGTCAGCCTTGAACCCGCAGGGCAGCTTGAGCTGTCTGGCGCACCGCTCGAAAACTTGCATCAGACATGCGCTGAAACCGGTCGGCATTTGAAGCAAGTTAAGGCGATTGGTGACAAGACAAACACCAGCTTTTTGGGCCTTGGGCTATGGCCTGACAAAACGCGCGCTGAATTGCCCATCATGCCAAAGGGCCGCTACGAAATCATGCTGCGTCATATGCCGCGCGTGGGCAGCATGGGCCTCGACATGATGCTGCGCACCTGCACGATTCAGGTCAATCTTGATTATTCAAGCGAAGCCGACATGGCGCACAAGTTTCGCACCTCGCTCGCGCTTCAGCCACTGGCAACTGCATTGTTTGCGAACTCGCCGTTCCTTGAGGGCAAGCCAAATGGCTTCCTGTCCTACCGCAGCCATATCTGGTCAGACACTGACCCGAAGCGCACCGGTATGCTGCCGTTCGTGTTCGATGAGAACTTCGGATATGAGCAATATGTCGACTATATGCTGAAGGTGCCGATGTATTTCGTCTACCGCGATGGCAAATATATCGACGCATCGGGTCTTGATTTCCGCGACTTTCTAAAGGGCGAACTTTCGGTGCTGCCGGGCGAAAAACCGACAGTTTCCGACTGGGAAGACCATATGTCGACCGCGTTTCCCGAAGTGCGCTTGAAAAGCTTTCTTGAAATGCGCGGCGCCGATGGCGGTCCATGGAACCGCATCTGTGCGCTCCCTGCCTTCTGGGTCGGACTGCTTTATGATCAAGGCGCGCTCGATGCTGCGTGGGATGAAGTTAAGCATTGGACGATGGAAGAACGCGAAACGCTGCGTAGTGCCGTTCCAGCGCAGGGCCTCAACGCAGCGATACCCGGTGGCGGCAAGTTGCTAGATCTTGCGGGCCGTATATTGGACATCTCATCATCGGGACTTGCCGCGCGTAACTGTCTTAACGCAAGTGGCGACAATGAAACCGGATATTTGGACCCGCTGCGCGAAATCGTAGCAAGCGGCAAAACCGTTGCAGAACAACTGCTCGAAAAATATCACGGCGAATGGGCTGGTGACCTGTCACGCGTGTACGACGAGATGAGCTTCTAGCACTTAGTGCCGAAGTGCCACAGTCAGGCTGTAAATTTCATTTTTACTGCAAAGCTTTGTTGATTCTGTGACAGGTGACCGTAAGGGAGCGCTTGAGTATCGGGAGTGCGGCCAAGATACCCGCTCCTTTGTCCATCACCTCGGGAGAATTTTATGCGTTCTGTACGCTCACTCATGGCATCGAGTGCCGCAATTGCGGTTGCCACTACCAGCCTTTTCATCGCACCTGCGGCTTATGCCCAAGACGAGACCGCACAAAACGGCGCTGCCCTGGGCGAAATCGTCGTCACTGCGCAGCGTCGCGAAGAAAACCTACAAGACGTGCCTTTGTCGGTAACCGCTGTGAGCGGTGACCAGCTTGACGCGATTACCGCTGGCGGTGTCGATATTCGCGGCATGTCTGGCCGCGTGCCAAGCTTGCTGGTCGAGTCGTCCTTTGGCCGTACCTTCCCGCGCTTTTACATTCGCGGCCTTGGCAACACCGACTTTGATTTCAACGCATCGCAGCCCGTCAGCTTGATTTATGATGATGTCGTTCTTGAAAACCCCATCCTGAAGGGCTTCCCGATTTTCGACATGGAGCGCGTCGAAGTTCTGCGTGGTCCGCAAGGCACGCTGTTCGGTCGCAACACAACTGCCGGTATCGTCAAGTTTGATAGCGTAAAGCCAAGCGACGTAGCAGGCGGCTATGGCAAGATTTCCTATGGCCGTTTTAACGCCGTCAACGTCGAAGGCGGTTTTGGCGGCCCATTGGGCGAGAAAGTCAGCGTCCGCGTGTCGGGCATGTATCAGCGCCAAGACGACTATGTCGACAATGTCCGTCCAGGCAGCACCACAGAAAACGCGTTCGATGGCTACAAAGAATATGCCGCGCGTGTGCAGGTTTTGGTCAAACCAAGCGATGACTTCGACATTTTGCTGACCGGCCAGTTCCGTTCGCTTGACGGCACTGCCCGCTTGTTCCGCGCCAACGTGTTCACGCGCGGCCAAGAAGGCTTGAACGCAAACTTTAACCGTTATCGCGTATCGACCGACGGTAAGAACGAGCAGCGCGTCGACACGCAGAACATGACTGCGCGTATGACCTATGATGCTGGCCCAGTGTCGTTCATTTCGGTCACCAGCTATTGGAAGGGCAACGCGACCTCGGTTGGCGACGTTGACGGCGGCTTTGGTGCCAACTTCTTGCCGCGCAATCTATACGGTCCCGGCGAAATTCCATTCACCGCCGAAACGCGCGACAGCGTTCCAAATCTGAAGCAGTTCACGCAAGAGTTCCGCATCGCCAGCAACAATGACGGCCCATTGAGCTATCAGGCTGGTGTGTTCTACTTTAATGAAAAGCTGGACATCGTTTCGGAAAACTACTCGACCTTGGGTGATCCAAACAACGCACCGGACGGCGTCAACATTCTCGTGTCACAGCGCCAGGACAGCAAAGCCTACGGCCTGTTCGGTTCAATGACCTATCAGTTGACGGACCAGTTCAGCGTCACCGGTGGCCTGCGTTACAATGACGACAAGCGTGACTTTGTCGCCGTACGCAGCAAGGATAGCCAATTCCCTGGCTTTCTGCAGAATCCACTTGGCACCGTGCGCCGTGATGTCAGCGACAATAACCTGACTTGGGACGTGAGCGGCACCTATGCTGCAACTGACGATGTAAACCTGTATGCTCGCGTTGCCCGTGGCTATCGCGCGCCATCGATTCAGGGCCGCATCCTGTTCCCGCCAGCAACAGCAACTCCGTTGGAAAGCGGCGTAACTGTTGGGCAGTCGGAAACGATCACATCCTACGAAAGCGGCATCAAATCGACGCTGCTCGACGGACGCGCGCGTTTCAACATCAACGGTTTCTATTATGAACTGAAAGATGCGCAGCTGACTGCAGTTGGCGGCGGCGTCAATGCCAACCGCCTGATCAATGCCGACAAGGTGCGCGGCTATGGATTTGAAGCTGACATCGAGTTCAAGCCTGTGCCTCAGCTGCTGCTGACCGCTGGCCTGAGCTACAACAATACCAGCATTCAGGACACAGGTCTTACCACTGCAGCATGTGGCGCCACGCGCGTAGACACTTTCCCGAATGTGTCTTTGTGTACGCCGCTTGACCCAATCGTTGTTGCGGCAGCTCCATTCTCGGCGGCTATCGTCAACATCGATGGCAACAGCCTGCCACAGAGCCCCAAGTGGATTGCAAACTGGACAGCACGCTATGGCGTGCCCATCGGTGACGGCGAAGTCTATGCCTTCACTGATTGGGCATACCGTTCCAAGATCAACTTCTTCTTATACGAATCAGTTGAATTTCAGGACAAGCGCATGCTCGAAGGCGGCCTTCGCGTTGGATACAAGACCGATGCATTTGATATTTCTGCATTCGTCCGCAACATCACGAAGGATACGTCCGCAGTCGGCGGCATTGACTTCAACAACCTGACCGGATTCGTCAACGAACCACGCGTCTGGGGCGTCGAAGCCGGCTTCAAGTTCTAATTTCAGATAATAACATGCAAGAACGGGGTGGGTTTGCGAAAGCAGACTTGCCCCGTTCGCTTATCGGGGTTAAGGGCACCCTTCTTCGCTGAAAAGCGGAGTGCAGGAGTTTAGCTCAGTTGGTAGAGCATCGGTCTCCAAAACCGAGGGTCGTGGGTTCGAGTCCCCCAACTCCTGCCATTTTCTTACATCGTTAGAAATGGCCGCCGCTTGATAGTGGTGCGCGTGCCATGGCCAGTTGCACAGTCAACTGGGCATGGCGACCCGCGTTCACTTTAACCACCTGAGCTAACTTCAATGCGCCTTGCGCTTGGGGACCATGTGGTGGACCAAGACAATAACCGCACCAATCGCGAGGCCTGCAACGCCGCACAATGCCGCATCGACAACCCACGCCAACGCGCCTTCATGCAAACCGAAAAATTCGGCTGGGTGAAAGCCGAAGCCGTGAACGATAATCTGTCCGCCGACCCACAGCATTGCAGCGGTCCCGATGGTCGACAATGCCGCCAGTAGCTTTGGCATACCCTTCACCAGACCGCGACCAATCGCCTGGGAACCTCCATTATCTCGGTTTGCCATGTGCAGGCCAATATCGTCCATTTTAACAATCAACCCAACGACACCGTAAACCGCGATGGTGATCGCTATCGCGACAAACGCCAGAACGCCTGCCTCAAGCCAAATGGACGTTTCGGCAAGGCTCTTCACTTCGTTTAGCGCAATCGCCATGATTTCTGCGGACAGGATGAAATCGGTGCGAACCGCGCCCTTCACCATATTTTGTTCATGCTCGGCGCTGGTCAGTTCCTGCAGTTCCTCAACAAGGCTTTCTTCTTCATGCGGGACAAGCTTTTCCCAAACTTTTTCGGCGCCTTCGAAACATAAGTACGCACCGCCAAGCATCAGGATTGGCGTAATTGCCCATGGCAGGAACAGGCTCAGCAACAATGCTACCGGCAAAATGATGACCAGCTTGTTGAAAAAGGAACCCTTGGCAATGCGCCATATAATGGGCAATTCGCGGTCGGGCGTGAACCCTGTCACATATTGTGGCGTGACTGCGGTATCGTCGATGACAACCCCCGCCGCTTTACTACCTGCCTTACCTGCAGCGGCAGCGACATCGTCTACAGAAGCAGCGGCTACCTTCGCTATGGTGGCAATATCGTCGAGTAAAGCGGCAAGACCGGAGGGCATTTGGCAAATTCCTGAGCGTAATTGAGTTACCGGAGATAGCCATATGCCATGATAGTTCAAGGCTGTTCGGCGCAGGTTGGCGCGCAAGGGGGTTCTCCAAATCCACTTGCCTGCATTTGTTTGGCATCTTGCGCTACGGCGAATCCATCGCTAAAGGCCTAGTCTTTCCGAAATCGGAACCTATATCGCTCTCGACCTGCCGGTCGGAGCGCTGGCGGCTATCCTCGGGATCGAACAGGAAGAAACGATATGGCAAAGACAAGCCCCGGTGAATTCATCCGTCAGGTACGGACCGAAATCGGCAAGGTAGTATGGCCGTCTC
>JBKBTH010000030.1:0-5656 GCA_046290915.1 Sphingorhabdus sp. | reverse complement strand
CTGCTTGCGCTAGCCGAAGGCTAAGCCGCAGCCACTCGAAAGAGTTTTGGGGAAAAGAAGAGATATTATGGCACGCTGGTACATCATTCACGCTTATTCGGGTTTTGAAAACAAGGTCCGCGACCAGATTCTCTCTGAAGCCGAGCGTATCGGCCTCTCGCAGCTTGTTGAAGCTGTCGAGGTTCCAACGGAGCAAGTCACTGAAGTGCGTCGTGGCAAGAAGATTAAGGCCGAACGCAAATTCTTCCCTGGTTACGTGCTTGCCAAGCTGAACATGAACGATGACGTGTATCACTTGGTCAAGAACACCCCCAAGGTGACCGGATTCCTCGGCGCGGGTAACAAGCCGCAGCCAATCAGCGAAACCGAAGCAGCGCGCATTCTGAACACCAAGCAGGAGCTTGAAGCGGCGCCGAAGAAGCGCGTTTCAGTCGACTACGAAATCGGCGATCAGGTCAAGGTACTTGGCGGTCCGTTTGCAAGCTTCAACGGCGCTGTAGAAGAACTCGACTTCGACAAGAACCGCGTGAAGGTCTCGGTCAGTATCTTTGGCCGTGCGACACCGGTCGAACTGGATTTCGAAGAAGTCGAATTGATGAAGTGATGGCCTTCGCTGGCCATCTTTCTTTCCTGTGACCTCCGCACTCTCGCCTGACCAGATACAGGCGCGCATCGAAAAGGCGAACGCGGCACACAGCGCGATACCCGCTGACAAGCTGGTTCGCGGCCTTGTGCGCCTGTTCGACTTTTCCGCTGCGGATGAACCCGACGAGTTCACCTTTCCGGCGTTCTCTCGCCCATCGCGAGATCGCATTTTCGGCGGGCAGATTATCGCGCAAGCCATGATGGCTGCCGCGCGCACCGTTGACCCTGACAAGCAAGTCCATTCGCTCCACGCCTATTTCTTGCGTGGTGGAAGCGAAGCGCTGCCGCTACATTTCCGCGTACACCGCGACTTTGACGGACGCGCGTTTTCAAACCGGCGCGTGGTAGTAAGGCAGGACGGCAAGGTTATTTTCAACCTTACTGCTTCCTTCCAAAAGCCAGAAGCAGGCTTTTCGCATCAAGTGCCGATGCCCGATCTATTGCCTCCCGAAAAATGCTGGGACTATTCGGACGCCATGGCGCGCAATCCCGATATCCCTGATCATATGCTTGAACGCATGGCACATCCGCGGCCGTTTGAGCTTCGGAGTTTCCGGCCAGCCGCCGATGCCAAGGCCACAAACCATTATCAGTGGTTCCGCCTGCGCGCCCCGATTGAAGGCGACCAGTTGCTGCACCGCGCGCTTCTATCGTTTGCATCTGATATGGGCCTGCTGTCGTCAGCCATGCTCCCGCACGGACTGCATTGGGTAACGCCCGGACTGTTTTCGACCAGCCTTGACCATGCCATGTGGTTCCACAACGATGTTCAGGTCGACCAGTGGTTCGTCTATGTCATGGACAGCGACTGGACGGGGGGCAGCCGTGGGATCAATCACGGCTGGATTTATAGTGAGGACGGCACGCTGGTCGCGTCGGTCGTTCAGGAAGGTCTGCTGCGGCTCACACCGCCGGCATAACCGTGCAAAGACTTGCAATATGGCTGCATTGGGGATAATGGCACCACTTCTCGGCGCAATAGCGACGTGATTCCGTGTGGGAGGACATCAGCCGATGTCTGTTGGACCACTTAATTTGACCCGTTTTCGCCCTTTCAGGGCTCAGCGGCGATAGAATGAAAGGACGCCATTCATGGCAAAGAAAATTGACGGCTACATCGGCCTGCAGGTTCCTGCAGGTTCAGCCACCCCATCCCCGCCAATCGGCCCAGCATTGGGTCAGCGCGGCGTGAACATCATGGAATTCTGCAAGCAGTTCAACGCAGCGACCGCTGACATGGAAAAGGGCACCCCTATTCCAACGAAGATCACTGTTTTTGCTGACAAGAGCTTCACCTTTGCGATGAAGTCGCCACCTGCGACTTACCTCATCAAGAAGGTTCTTGGCCTTAAGTCGGGTTCGAAAGAACCAGGCAAAATCACCGCTGGTAAAATCACGCGTGCGCAGCTTGAAGAAGTCGCAACCATCAAGATGGCCGACCTCAATGCGAACGACATGGACGCAGCAGTTAAAATCATCGCAGGCTCGGCTACCGCCATGGGCCTCGAAGTAGTGGAGGGCTGATCCGATGGCCAAGCTGACCAAAAAAGCAAAATCGCTCGCGCATCTTGATGCCGACAAGCTCTATGGCGTTGATGAAGCGCTGAAGATGATCAAAGAAATGGCTACCGCCAAGTTTGACGAAACCATCGAAGTTGCAATGAACTTGGGCGTTGACCCACGTCATGCTGACCAAATGGTTCGCGGCATGGTTTCGCTTCCAGCCGGTACCGGCAAGGAAATGAAGGTCGCCGTGTTCGCACGTGGTGACAAGGCGACTGCAGCAACTGCTGCTGGTGCAGACAAGGTCGGCGCTGAAGACCTGATGGAAGACATGTTGGCTGGCAATCTCGATTATGACCGCGTTATCGCAACGCCGGACATGATGGGCATCGTTGGCCGCTTGGGTAAGACCTTGGGTCCAAAGGGCCTGATGCCAAACCCTAAGCTCGGCACAGTCACCATGGACGTTGCTGAAGCCGTTAAGGCTGCAAAGGCTGGTCAGGTTGAGTTCCGCGTTGAAAAGCAGGGCATCATCCACAGCGGCATCGGCAAGAAGAGCTTCTCTGACGCTGATCTGCGCAAGAACTTCGACGCACTGGTCGACGCCGTCATCAAGAACAAGCCAAGCGGCTCAAAGGGCAAATATGTCCGCCGCGTTGCTGTCAGCTCGTCAATGGGCCCAGGCCTAAAGATCGATTTGGCGGACGTTGCTGGCGCTTAAGCCATAACATCAAACAATTAGCAAAAGGGCGGGAGCGAAACCTCCGGCCCTTTTTTATTGCCTGCCAAACACACCAAAAAGGCAACGGCAGTCCCGATGCACAGCTGCCACGGGAAGGCCAACATTTTCCAGCTGGGCGGAAGACCAAAGCTGTCGACGATATAATGCTGTTGCAGCAATATCGTCACGAACCCAGCAACCAAAGCTGCGATGACAGACCAGGTCGCTCCCCTGCCCGTGAACACGGTCACCGCATATACGCCCAGCAAGCCCGAATAGGCGAAGACCATCACGCCAAGGACGAATTCCAACAGAGGCGTGTCACTATATTGCTGCCAAAAGAAACACAGCACCGACATCGCAAATAATGCACATGCGAGCACAAGCATTGCAGCCCGCCCTGCGCGCACATAATGATGCTCGGATATGTGCCCGCGCCTTTCCCGCCAAGGGCGATAGAAATCCGATACGACAACCGCAGACATGGATATGAGGCCCGAGTTGATCGCTGCTGCCGCAATGACTCCGACGGTTATCAATCCGCGCAGACCGGGCGGGATTTCTGACAGGATAAAGGACATGAAGACCGTTATCTTCTCGCCGCTAAACGTGCTGGCAACGCCGCCGCCGGTTCCCATAAGGTCTGGGCGATTGTAGAAAACATGCAGTAGCGACCCAATGGCCATGAATACCGCAACAACAGGAATTGCGGCCCACATGCTTGCATATAGCGCGCGCTTGCCGGCTTGCGCGTCTCGGCACGCCAAAAATCGCTGAGTGGTATCCTGATCGAGTCCGGCATTTCCGATATTGAGTAGGACTAACCCGGTCAAAATAGCCCAAACTGTAAAAGGCTTGGAAAAATCGAGAGACCAATCAAACAGGCGCAGCTTGTCGACGCCACCCGGTGCATTTTGCAGACCGCTTATTATCTCGGACGCCGGTGCCGGAATTTTGAACCATAAGAATGCCAGCACGAGCAGCGCACCGCCTAGATACAGCGTAACCTGAACCAGATCGCTCCAGATCACAGCATTCAAACCACCAAACAGCGTGAACGCAACGCCGAAAATGACCAGAACGGCAGACGCAATCATGATGTGTTGAGGGTCAGTATCAAGGAAAATAATCATCGATACGGCAATGGCGGCCAAATATAGCCGTGCTCCGCTCGCCAATATACGGCCAATCAGGTACATCCCAGCCGCCGCACGGCGCGCAGTCGCGTCGAAACGCACCTCCAGAAGTTCATACACCGTCGTTGCCCCAATCGCGTAAAAGCGCGGAATTAAGAAGCGGGCTACGATAAAGGCGGCGATGATGGCCGCAAAATTGCTGGTCAGATAACTATAGTCACCCCGGTAGCTGTTATCAGGTGCGCCAAGAAAGGTGGCGGCTGACTGCATGGTCGACAGGACGGACACCGCCACCAGCCACACCGGCGCATGATGGCCAGCCAAGAAATAGTCATCAGCTGTTTTGGTCCGCCGTGTCGCACGATAACCGGCAAATGCCAGCAATGCGACATAGGCACACAAAATGCTCCAGTCGTAAAAGGTGAATGCTAACGGCACGAATGCTCCCCCAAGCCTCAGCCACTAACGGAACGCGCCTGTTTGTTCAAACGCGCTATTTCGCCAGATACCGATCAAGCGTCTCATGATAATGGCGGATTCGGCTTCCTTGGTAGCGCGCCAATGTCACGCCCGGTTTCTTCGATGCACGAAGGCCGCGCTGAATCCGCATGAGATTGTCCGTATCCTGATCCGCTACCATTGCGGCGGAGCAAAGCTCAGGTGCATCAGCCCATTTCTGATCCAGTCCCAGCATGGTCATTTTTGCTGGTTCCGGATGCAAACCATCGGGTGCTTTGGAAAACAGGAACATGATTTCCATGATCGAGCTTTCCGGATCGTCGCCATTTGGGCGGAAACGGTAGGTGATTGGTAGCGCCTGCCCGCCCCACGGAACCATATTGGGAAAAAGCATATATTCGATCAGGTCGAGCGATTCCGAGTCCGATAATGCTGACATGTCGCGGCCAATCGAACACGAAATCTTCTCTCGCGCGCGTTCGGCCAGCTTGCCCCGCGCAGTTTCGCCCTCGCCCACTTCAATGGGCCGGCTTGCAAAAAAGGGCACATCACAGCGGCGAACAAACCGCAGCAGGTCCGGTCTATTCGATTTTCGAAATAGGTTGAAAAAACCTTGGCCATAAAAGGCTTAACGCCAATCCGCCCATGACCAACGCAGCGGTAAGCAATTTCCAGCTTTGCAGCGGTTCGCCCAAGAACAAGGCGGACGCCCCCATCCCGAATACCGGCACCAACAGAGCCATTGGCGCCACGGTTGCCGCCGGATGCCGCGCCAGAAGCCATCCCCAGATGCCATAGCCGAACATCGTGTTGCCAACCGCTTGCCAGACCACCGCCGCCCAAGTCGTCGCTGTTGCTGCGTGGACACCCGCAATCAAGGCGGACGGGCCTTCAAATAATAAGGCGAGGGTGAACAGTGGCGGCACGGCAAAGATGCTGGCCCATACCACATAGGCAAGCATGTCGACCTTACCTGCGGCGCGCGAAACCATATTGCCACTCGACCAGCAAAAGGCCGCCGTGACCACTAGCATCAACCCCAATGGCGTAGCGCTGCCATCCGAATGGGTCAGAATGACAACCAGCCCGCTTGTCGCTAACCCGAGAGCAGCCCACTGGAACCCGCGCACCCGTTCCCCTGTCAGCCGCATCGATAGGGCAATTGTGAAAAAGACCTGGATCTGGACACCCA
>JBKBTH010000305.1:0-2928 GCA_046290915.1 Sphingorhabdus sp. | reverse complement strand
GCAGTCGGCCTTGAAATGGCAATGAGCGATGAGGCTGTCGCGCACGGGTTTGACAAATTTGGCGGCGTCAAACGCCGCTTTACGAAGGTCGGCGAAGTCGATGGCGTGACCATCATCGACGACTATGGCCATCACCCTGTCGAAATTCGTGCCGTGCTCTCTGCAGCACGCGAAGGCGCGCAAGGCCGCGTTATTGCCGTGGCACAGCCGCATCGCTTCACACGGCTGCGCGACCATATGGATGATTTCCAGCAGGCGTTCAACGACGCCGACATGGTCTTCATTTCCCCCGTTTACGCGGCAGGCGAAGCGCCTATCGAAGGCGTCGATTCCGAAGCGCTCGTTACCGGCATTAAAGCGCGCGGGCACCGTTCGGCAGCGACCGTGACGGATGCGCATGAGCTTGCGGCAAAGCTAGCGGAAACGGTGCAGGAAAATGACATGGTTGTCTGCCTTGGCGCGGGCGACATCACTAAGTGGGCAGCAGGACTTGCGGACGCCATAAAGGCAGCCCGTGCATGAGCGTAAACATCCTTCCGAAGGTTGAAGGCAAGCTTACGGCTGAGGCACCGCTTGCGCCCTTGGTGTGGTTCAAATCTGGTGGATGCGCCGACTATCTGTTTGAACCCAAAGGCATTCACGACCTGCAAGACTTTCTGCGGCAGCTTGATCCAGCGGTGCCCGTCATGGCGCTTGGCCTTGGTTCGAACCTGATTGTGCGCGATGGCGGCGTCAGGGGCGTTGTAGTTCGCCTTGGCAAAGCCTTTGCTAAAGTCACACCAGTCGACGCAGTCACGCTGAATTGCGGTGCCGGCGCCTCAGGTATATTGGTGTCGTCGACGGCGCGGGATAACGGAATTTCGGGGCTTGAGTTTCTGCGGTCCATTCCCGGCACGGTCGGCGGCTTTGTCCGCATGAACGGCGGCGCTTATGGTGGTGAAGTGAAGGATATCTTGGTCGATTGCGATGTCGTGATGCGCGACGGCTCGCTTGCCACCTTGTCTGTCGAAGAACTGCATTATAGCTACCGCCATTCCGAGCTTCCCGATGGCGCGATTGTCGTTGGTGCGCGCTTTCGCGGTGTGCCGGGCGATGCAGACGCCATTCAGGCCGAGATGGACCGGATCAGCGCCGCGCGCGAGGCGTCGCAGCCGCTGCGTTCAAAAACCGGTGGTTCGACATTCAAAAATCCGGATGGCCATAAGGCATGGCAGCTGGTTGACGAAGCGGGATGCCGTGGATTGCAAATTGGCGGTGCGCAGGTTTCGGAAAAGCATACGAACTTTTTGATCAACACAGGCGATGCGACAAGCGCGGATATCGAGGCGTTGGGCGACGAAGTCCGTAAGCGCGTAAAGGCGAAGTCAGGCATTGACCTGCATTGGGAAATACAACGCGTGGGTGAAACAAAATGAGTGAGCAAATCCACGTAGCGGTATTGATGGGTGGCTGGTCCAATGAACGGCCCGTCTCGCTGATGAGCGGAAACGGTGTTGCCGATGCGCTAGAAAAAGTCGGCTATAAGGTCAGCCGAGTCGACATGGACCGCAACGTCGCGCAAGTTCTCGCGTCGCTTCGGCCAGACGTCGTGTTCAACGCGCTGCACGGTGTTCCGGGGGAAGATGGTTCGGTGCAGGGGATGCTCGATCTGATGGGGATCAAGTATACCCATAGCGGAATGGTGACATCGGTCATTGCCATCGACAAGGAGCTGACGAAGCAACGGCTGGTGCCAGCTGGCATTCCGATGCCAAAGGGAACGATGGTCGACAGCGACAGCCTGTATGCAGCAGACCCATTGCCGCGGCCTTATGTGCTGAAGCCAGTCAATGAAGGCAGCTCTGTTGGCGTTGCGATCGTCACTGAAAACAGCAATTACGGAAACCCGATTGCGCGCGATGCCAAGGGCCCATGGCAGGAATTCGCAACATTGCTGGCCGAACCTTTTATCAAGGGGCGCGAACTGACCGTGGCGGTGTTGGGTGACAAGGCGCTGTGCGTGACCGAGTTAAAACCCAAGAGCGGCTTTTACGATTTTGATGCAAAATATACTGACGGCCTGACCGAGCATATTTGTCCGGCTGAAATCCCCGACGATATTGCGCAATATATGCTGGATGTTGCGCTCGACGCGCACCGGTTGCTTGGCTGCAAAGGGGCATCACGCACCGATTTCCGTTGGGATGATGAGCTTGGAAAGGGCGGAGTATTTGTGCTGGAAACCAATACGCAGCCTGGCATGACGCCGCTTAGTCTCGTGCCCGAACAGGCCCGGCAGGTTGGTATCAGCTATGAGCAGTTGGTCGACCTGATCGTGAAAGAGGCACTGGCATAATGGCAGCCGCCGCACGAAAACCCGCCGCCAAGCGAAAGACCGCGTCGCCGACCCCGCGCCAGAAAGTGCGGCAGATCTCATGGGTCGATCGGATCATGCGGGCGTTGCCATTTTCGGAAGAAGATGTGCAGCGCGTGTTTACGTGGATTTTTGTTGCCGCGCTGGCGGTGCTCGCACTTGCAGTTGCCCAATATACCGGCGTTACAGCAGCGGCGTATCAGCAATATGCGGCGCTGGCGGCAAAGGCCGGTTTTCAAGTGCAGCGCGTTGAAGTCACGGGCATGGAACGTGTCGACCAACTGAAGGTCTATCAACTTGTGCTCGCCGAAAAAGACCGCGCGATGCCCTTGGTGGATATTGACAAGGTCCGCGCGGATTTGCTGAAATATGGTTGGATCAAAGACGCTCGCGTGGCGCGGCGTCTGCCCGATACGCTGGCTGTAGAAATCGTTGAACGCAAGCCAGCAGCCATTTGGCAACGCGACGGAAAATATTCGCTGATTGATGCAGATGGCATCGTCCTGCAAAATGTCGCGGCAGGCGAAGGTGGCGATCTGCCGACATTAAACGGCAATGACGCGAACCAACATGCC
>JBKBTH010000304.1:0-2967 GCA_046290915.1 Sphingorhabdus sp. | reverse complement strand
CGCCAGTGCCATTCCCGCTGCGACGGCTTCGCCATGGAACAGTCTGTCCGAAAAACCTGTGTCCGCCTCAAGCGCATGGCCAAAGGTGTGGCCCAGGTTCAATAGTGCCCGGGTGCCGGTGCGTTCGGTTTCATCAGCGGCGACAATGCGCGCCTTTGATTGAACCGATGTGATGATGGCACTGGCGCGCACTTTGCGGTCACCGGCGAAAAAGCTGTCCAAATTATCTTCGCAATATTGGAAGAAATCGGCGTCATCGATCAGGCCATATTTTACAACTTCGGCAAAACCTGCCGCCAATTGGCGCGGAGGCAGTGTCGATAATAATTCAGGGTCAATCAGCACCAATGCGGGCTGATGAAATGCGCCGACGAGGTTTTTGCCCGCCGTGCTGTTGATGGCTGTCTTGCCACCGACGCTGCTGTCCACTTGCGCCAGCAAGGTTGTCGGGATCTGTAAGAAGGAACAGCCGCGCTTGACGATATGCGTTGCAAAACCGGTTATGTCGCCGACAACGCCGCCGCCAAGCGCCACGACATGGTCGCTGCGCTCAACATGCTGCGCAAGCATCCAGTCAGTCAGCTTTTCCAGCTCACCCCAACTTTTTCCAGCCTCACCTGCAGGCAACACATACGCCGCCGTTTCAACGCCAGCGGCGGTGAGCGCGGCTTCAAGCGCGGGCCAGACCGCGCGCGATACATTTTCGTCTGTTACCACCAACAACCGGCTGTCGCGCGCATAAGGAGCCAGATACTCCGGTGCCTGCGCCATCAGGCCCGCACGGACGTGAATGTCATAGGGCGCATTGGTCAGGTCGACGGAAATGACGGTCATTGGGCAAGGGCCTTCACGATATTTTCAACGGTCCGCATATGCGGCGATGTATCGCTGCGAATATGAAGGTTAGCTGCCGCATATAGCGGGTTTCTAATCTTGCCAAGTTCAGTCAGGACTTCGACCGGGTCCTTGTCTTTAAGCAGGGGGCGATGGCTGCGCCGACCAACACGGTCAGCCAAGACTTTTATGTCGGCATCCAGCCAAATGGATATCGCGCGTTCCAATATGAGTGCGCGCGTGTCCGGATTGACGAACGCGCCGCCGCCTGTTGCTATAATCTTTGGCGCACCTTCGATAAGCCGCGCGATAACGCGTCGCTCTCCATCGCGGAAATAGCCTTCGCCGAATTTATCGAATATTTCGGCAATGGACAGCCCGGAGGCGGCCTCAATTTCATCGTCGGCATCGGCAAAGGGTACGTTCAACCGCGCGGCAAGCCGCTTCCCAATGCTGCTTTTGCCTACGCCCATCATCCCGACAAGAACGATTGGCCGGTCGATAACCGGGTCAATAGATGTTCGGTCGCTTCCGATTTGTTGTTCATCGTTTCCGGGCATTGCGACACTGCCTATATATCGGCTATCCGTAACCCGAAAGCAGTTTGCCACTTATCCGGAATATTATGGAAAAGCAGTATCTTACCCAGCCGACCCAAAACGGCAGACGTAAAAACCGGTTTTTGCGCTTTCTAATTGTTGCGGCAGTGGCATTTGGCTTGCTACTCTGGCTTGCATGGTTAGGCGGTGAACAACCCATGCAGACTAGAGAAATTGCAGTGCAGCCCCCAAAAATTGAAACAGGTTCGCGTCATTGACTGATAAATTAACAAAAGGCGGGCTTTTGGCGGCAACGGCTGTCATCCTTGCATTTGCGTTACCCGCATTGGGGCAGCAGGGTCCGGAATCGCTCCTTCCTGAAGGCTTTGGCGATCCCGCGCCGCCAGCACCCGCTAATCCAGCGCGTCCTGCGCCCTCAACAGCGCCGTCAACCCCCACGACCGGGACACCATCGGCAAGCCCGGCATCCGGTCAAACTGGGGCAGAGGCCGCGACTGACGAAGCTGTCGCGGAAGAGGAAGAAGAGGACGCGCAGGAAATGGTCATTCGGTATGACGTTCCGCCCGCTGCGCGCCGTTCACTCTCGGCGATTGGCATTATCTCAGAAACATCGGGCGGATTCCCAGCGGCGTCGTTCGGTTCGATGGACGGGACTTTTCTTAAACAAGTTGTCGAGCGCACATCAGGTCCCATTGCATCGCGTTGGGGCACGATCATGGCACGGCGGCTGTTGGCCAGCCGCACCAACACACCAGAGGGCGTAAATGGCGCTGATTGGACTGCAGAACGGGCGTGGCTGTTGCTGCGCATGGGTGACTCGGTGGTCGCGCGTGGGCTTGTGCAGCAAGTCGATGCTGGCAACTATACCAAACGGCTTCATGAGGTCGCGATGCAGACCTATCTCGCCAATGGCGATCTGGCTGGCATATGTCCTTTGACGGAAAGCGGCGTCCGCCTTGTGAACAGCGGACGCTGGAAGATGTCGCGCGCTATTTGTGCCTCACTCGCTGGCGAGCAGGGGAGTGCAACGGCGTTCATCAATCAGGGACGATATCAGGGCTGGGTTCGGGGCGTAGATTATCGCCTCACTGAAAAAGCGGTAGGTGCAGGTATCAACGGGCGCCGTTCGGTTAAAATCGAATGGGAAGGCGTTGAGGGAATGAACCCATGGCGCTTTGGATTGTCCGCAGCGGTTGGCCTTGAACCACCAAAGCAGTTATTTGACAACAGCGGTCGTCAGATTGACGGATGGCGCGCGCAGTTGCCGATGTTTGCACCCGCAATACGCGCCAAATATGCACCCGGTGCTGCAGCGCTTGGCGTATATTCCAACCGCGACATCGTCGATTTATATGCGCAGGTCCTCGACGATCCTGATGCACCTGATGCTGTGAAGACGCAGGCTGAAAATCTGGGTAATGCCTACACCTCGTCCGGGGCTTCCGAAAAAGTTGCCGCGATGGCGTCGATCTGGGGCTCAGAGCGGACGGGCGCGGACTATCAAGCGGCGCTGGTTATGACGGCGCGGGCGGCAGCGCTCATTAACCCCAGTTCCGATCATGCTGCACAGGCT
>JBKBTH010000303.1:0-2974 GCA_046290915.1 Sphingorhabdus sp. | reverse complement strand
CAGTCCGTCATGCTGAACTTGTTTCAACATCTTACTTTGTCGACGCACAACTGTTCAAACATTAAGACCCTGAAACAGGTTTAGGGTGACGCCGCCGTATGCGGTCGGGTTAGTGCTACACACCCACACCCACCTCCATAATCTCGGTCAACACCCCCTGCATATCCTTGGGATGCACAAAGAAAATCAGCGTCCCGTGCGCGCCGATACGTGGCTCACCCAGCACGCGTTTGCCCATGGCCTCAAACTCCGCCTTGGCGGCGTGGATGTCGGGGACTTCGTAACAGACATGATGCTGCCCGCCCGCCGGGTTCTTCTCAAGGAACGCCATGATCGAGGCATTGCCCGGCAGCGGCTCGATCAACTCGATCTGTGTCCCATTCATCGCGCCGTCCGCGCCCGGCGTATCGACAAAGCAGACCTTCACCCCCTGATCGGGCAGGTCGAACGGCTCATGGATTTTCGTCGCGCCCATTACTTCGCGGTAAAAGACGATGCTGTCCGCAATGGAAGGCGTCGCGACGCCGATATGGTTGAGACGGCCTAGTTTCATTCTTGTTCAAGTCCTCTGATCGAACAATTGCCAGCTCGTCCCTGAGTTACTCGGTACAATGCGTGGTCATCAAACCGCTTCACGAAAAGCTTCCAAAGATCATCTGTGAATGGTTCTTTGGTCCTGTTGCCATCTTCAATCTTCAATTCAAGGACACGATCAATAGGTTCACGACATGCCGCAATTGCAGCTTTTGCAATTTCTGTGTTTGAACCCGGTGCGCGTCCAAGCCGATACGCCCATTTATGGATACACACCTCGGCCAACTTTATTTGTTCATCCGAAGTTTGCGCCGCTGTTACAATAAAACCGGGTGACCGATTGCAAATTAGCTCCTCGTCACTGAACTTCTCCGATATTCCTTCGGAACATCCGCTTAGTAATAAAGCGCCCGCTACAAGGACATTACAATGGGATGTTATCATGCTTTTTCCATGGATTCTCGAGGTTCTTGTTCCGCAATTTCCGTAAGCCCAAAGCAATCCGCTTCCGCGTCGAATGCGGATAGATCACCTCGTCGATAAAGCCCTTGCTCGCGGCGACGAAGGGGTTGGCGAAGCGGTCTTCATATTCCTTCGTTTTCTCGGCAATTTCCTCGGGCCCGAGTCCGCGGAAGATGATTTCCACCGCGCCCTTCGCGCCCATGACTGCGATTTCGGCAGTTGGCCAGGCGTAGTTGAGGTCGCCGCGCAAATGCTTTGACGCCATCACGTCATAGGCGCCGCCATAGGCCTTGCGCGTGATGACGGTGATTTTGGGCACAGTCGCCTCGGCATAAGCGAACAACAGTTTTGCGCCATGCTTGATGATGCCGCCAAATTCCTGCGCCGTGCCGGGCAGGAAGCCGGGGACATCAACGAAGGTTATGATCGGAATTTCAAATGCGTCGCAAAAACGCACAAAACGCGCGGCCTTGCGGCTGCTGTTGATGTCGAGCACGCCGGCCAGCACCATCGGCTGATTGGCGACGATGCCCACGGTGCGGCCCTCGATACGGCCAAAGCCGATGATGATATTCGCTGCGTGAGTCGGCTGCACCTCGAAAAAATCGGCTTCATCGACCGTCTTGCGGATCAGCTCGTGCATATCATAAGGTTGGTTCGCGCTCGGCGGAATCAGCGTGTCGAGGCTTGGCTCCATGCGGTCCCACGCATCCTCGGTCGGCCGCTCGGGCACGCCCAAGCGGTTATTCTCTGGCAGATAGTCAAAGAAATCCCGGGTCGCGAGCAATGCCTCGATATCGTTCTCGAACGCGTTGTCGGCAACGCCCGATTTGGTCGTGTGCGAAACCGCGCCACCCAATTCTTCCTGAGTCACCACTTCGTTGGTCACGGTCTTGACGACATCGGGACCAGTCACGAACATATAGCTGCTATCCTTCACCATGAAGATGAAGTCGGTCATAGCGGGCGAATAGACCGCGCCGCCCGCGCATGGTCCCATGATCAGGCTGATTTGCGGCACGACGCCCGATGCTAGCACGTTGCGTTGAAACACTTCCGCATAGCCACCAAGCGACGCCACACCCTCTTGAATACGTGCGCCACCGCTGTCGTTCAGGCCAATGACTGGCGCGCCGACTTTCATGGCGTTATCCATAACCTTGCAGATTTTCATCGCATGCGCTTCGGAAAGCGAGCCGCCAAATACGGTAAAGTCCTGGCTGTACACATAGACCAAGCGGCCATTGATCGTGCCGCTGCCTGTGACAACGCCGTCGCCGGGGATCAATTGCTCGGCCATGCCGAAGTCAGTGCAATTATGTGTCACATAGGCGTCGAGTTCTTCGAAGCTGCCTTCATCCAGCAGGATATCAAGCCGTTCGCGCGCAGTCAGGCGGCCCTTGGCATGTTGCGCATCAATGCGTTTTTGCCCACCACCTAATTTAGATGCCGCGCGGCGCGCCTCCAGTTCAGCGATATTAGCCGACATGGTTTTCCCCATAAGCAATTTTGTTGCGTGAAGCTTTGGCATCGTGGCGATGCAATTGCAAATTAATCGTGCGATTAAATTTTCAATTGGTGGCACAATTTTGAAAGCTGCCAAAATAGGAAAAGCACGCTATAGCGCCGCGTCATGGAAGATAATCATCCCATCAAAGTTGCCGCGCTTTATCGTTTTGTGTCATTCGACGTGCCTGAAACGCTTCAACCGCTCATTCTAGCCCAGTGCACAGCAGGCGGCATCAAAGGCACGATCTTGCTTGCGCATGAAGGGATCAACGGCACCGTTGCCGGTAACCCAGCAGCGATTGACACATTGATTGCGTTCTTGCGCAATTTGCCCGGTTGCAGCGAACTTGATGTCAAATATTCGCATGCGAACGAAATGCCCTTTTACCGGATGAAAGTCCGGCTGAAGAAGGAAATCGTGACGCTTGGCGTGGACGGCATCGATCCGAAACGTGAGGTCGGCACTTAT
>JBKBTH010000302.1:0-2990 GCA_046290915.1 Sphingorhabdus sp. | reverse complement strand
TCGGGCGCCGGCGGTCCGCTTGCCGCAGCCGGCAAGATTTGCTGCGCGAACAAATTCTGCGCCAAATCATCGCGAATGGCTTTTTCACTTACGCCTATTTGCTGGGCAAAAGCTCGGAAGGCATCTGCGCTAAACTTACCATCAAGACCCATCGCACCAGGTATTTTGCGGATTTCGGAGTCTACGAGCCGCTTGCTGACCGCGACCCCATATTCCTCTCCAAAAACAGTGATGGCGTAACGATTGATAAGCTGTTCAAGCGTTGAATCTAGTCCGCCGCTGTCAACGAAACTTGCCATGTTCAGAGTCGGGTTATTCTGACGTTCCGCTTTCAATCGGTTATCGAGCGCATCGTTGAGCTCACCAAGCGTGATGTTCCGGTCACCCACACGCGCTACATTGCCGCCGCTCAAGCCACCAAAGTTGCCTGACCCTGACACATCGCCAAGCGCAAAGGCGACGGCAATCATCCCGATGAACAACAAAGCGAAAATTGCGCCGAATTTCGAGTTAATGAGCGAACGAATGAAGCTAATCATGAAGTGCAATTTCCTGATATCACGGCGTGAGCCGACTGTTGCGAGCCGCTTTAGGCGGCAAGGCCTTGGCAATCAAGGGATAGACTTGCCCCAATTGACGAAACCGTGCCACAGCTTTGGCAAGATTCGCAAACCTCGCAGATAGGACTGTTCGATGCGTAAATTGGTTGTCGGAAATTGGAAAATGAATGGCGTCTCAAGCGACTTAGCCGAGATTGTGGCAATCGCGGATATGGCTTCCAACTATGCTGGTGTTGATTCCGCATTATGTTTGCCCGCAACCCTTATTCATCGTGCAAGTGAAAATGTTGCCGGCTTTTCTATTGGCGGGCAGGACTGTCACATGCAAAAATCTGGTGCGCATACGGGATGCATTTCAGCCGACATGTTGGTGGACGCTGGCGCATCCTTGACGATCGTCGGGCACAGCGAACGCCGCGCCGCTCAGAATGAGCAGGATGCAGACGTGTTCGCAAAAGCGGAAGCCGCGCATGAAGCAGGCCTCAAGGTAATTATTTGCGTTGGCGAAACGCTGGCTGAACGCGACGCGGGCAATGCGCTGAATGTTGTTCTTGGACAAGTTGCGGGCTCGTTGCCTCAGGACGTATCTGGGGACTGGTTGAGTGTGGCTTATGAACCCGTCTGGGCCATTGGAACTGGCCGCATCCCTGAAATGGCAGATGTACGAGAAATGCATGGCGCCATTCGTTCGGCTTTGGTTGATCGTTATGGAGCATCAGGCGACGGCGTTCGTATCCTGTATGGAGGATCTATGAATGGAGACAATGCGGCGGAGCTTCTGGCAATCGAAAATGTCGATGGCGGGTTGATTGGCGGCGCAAGTTTAAGCCGTGGGAAATTCGAACCCATATTGGCTGCAGCCGAAGCTTTCGGCGAATAGCATTGAAGAACCGTCATGCGCTCGCTATGTGGGCGCAACAACCGGCATCATGTTGCCTTTAATTATTCGGAATTCATCATGGGTATCTTCCATTTTCTAATCGTCGTTCAGGCAATTATCGCAGCCTCGCTTGTTGGCATTATCCTGATGCAACGGTCAGAGGGTGGCGGCCTGGGTATGGGTGGAAGCCCATCCGGGTTGATGTCTGCACGTGGCGCCGCAGACTTTCTGACACGTACGACGACGATATTGGCGACCTTGTTCATTGTGCTTTCTATTTCGTTGGCTTTCGTTGCTGCGAAAAAAGGTGGCACGGGCGAAATCGATAACAGCCTTCAGCGTACCGAAGTGCCTGCGACTCAAACTGCACCTGCGACGACTGCGCCAGCTGCTCCAGCTTCGACAGCGCCTGCAACTGAAGTTCCACTCGACAAGTAAATCGCTTCGACAAGAAAAAACGCTTTTTACACAGCTTATTTTTCGGTGAGCGGATTCGTTCGCTTGTGTTTTACCGCAAACGTGTCTTAAGCCTTTTCTCCCATGACACGGTTCATTTTTATCACCGGTGGCGTGGTCTCCTCGCTTGGCAAAGGTCTTATGGCAGCATCGCTTGCTGCCCTTTTGCAGGCGCGCGGATACCGCGTTCGAATCCGGAAGTTCGATCCTTATCTCAATGTTGATCCAGGCACGATGTCGCCTTATCAGCATGGCGAAGTTTATGTGACTGATGACGGGGCGGAAACCGACCTCGACCTTGGGCATTATGAACGTTTTACGGGCGTTTCTGCACGCCAATCGGATAACATCACGTCCGGGCGCATCTACCAAACGATCATCCAAAAAGAACGTCGCGGGGATTATCTCGGCGCGACGGTTCAGGTTATCCCGCATGTTACGGACGCCATCAAGGAATTCGCCAAGGCGGATACTCAAGACCTGGATTTCGTGTTGTGTGAAATTGGTGGAACAGTGGGCGATATTGAATCGCTTCCGTTTATCGAAGCCATTCGCCAGCTGCGCAATGAACTTGGCCGCGAACAGACCTTGTCCGTGCACGTCACGCTTGTCCCGTATATCGCTGCGGCAGGCGAGCTAAAGACCAAACCTACGCAGCACAGCGTGCGCGAATTGACGTCATTGGGCATTCAGCCCGATGTTCTTTTGTGCCGCTGCGAACATCCGCTGCCTGAAAATGAGCGAGCGAAAATAGCGGCATTTTGTAATGTGCGTAAAGAGGCCGTTATTCCGGCCTTGGATGCGAAAAGCATCTACGCGGTTCCGCTGCAATATCACGCAGAAGGGCTCGATAACGAAGTCCTGCGGGCTTTCGGGCTAGAATCAGACGGTGAACCTGACCTTGGCCGCTGGGACGATATCATCGAGCGCCAGTTAAACCCCGAAGGTGAAGTTACCATTGGTGTTGTTGGCAAATATGTTGGTCTTGCCGATGCCTATAAATCCCTGAATGAAGCGCTTACGCACGGGGGTCTTTCGAACCGCGTGAAGGTGAACATCAAGTGGATCGACGCTGAATTGTTCGAGCAGTCGGA
>JBKBTH010000301.1:0-3000 GCA_046290915.1 Sphingorhabdus sp. | reverse complement strand
GGATTCCTTCATCCTCCAATGCCTTTTGCCGCCGCGCCGCCGCGCTTGGCGAAAGGCCTGCCGCTTCCCCCAATTCTGCCTGCGTTGCCCGCCCATTCTGCACGAGCGCACCCAATAATTTACGGTCCGTCCGGTCAAGCTGCATAAATTCTCCGGTTAATTTCTATTCGACAATGATATTATGCGCGGTTCCATCCAATTGGTCGAATCTTTGCACAGTATCATCATATCGAAGATGCTATTTCCGACGCATATATTTTTTCAGGAGTGAGATTATGCGTGTCGGTGTCCCCAGCGAAATCAAAGTGCATGAATATCGGGTCGGCCTGACCCCCGGCGCGGTGCGTGAATATGTCGCGCAAGGACACCAGGTTGTTGTTCAATCCGGCGCTGGCGCTGGCATCATGGCGACCGACGACGCCTATCGCGCAGCGGGTGCAGAGATTGCCCCGACCGCCGCAGAGATCTTCGCTGGCTGCGATATGATCGTTAAGGTCAAAGAACCCCAGCCAAGCGAATGGGTCCTACTTCGCCCCGGCCAGTTGCTCTTCACCTACCTCCACCTCGCACCAGACCCCGAGCAAGCCAAGGGCCTTATCGCCAGCGGCTGCACCGCGATCGCTTATGAAACGGTAACAGATGACAAGGGCACCCTGCCCCTGCTGGCACCCATGAGCGAAGTCGCTGGCCGTTTGGCCATTGAGGCAGCTGGCGAAGCGATGCGCCGTAGCGAAGGTGGCGCGGGCATCTTACTTGGCGGCGTTCCGGGTGTACCTGCCGGTCGCGTAACTGTGCTTGGCGGCGGCGTTGTTGGCACCCATGCCGCGCGTATGGCCGTAGGGCTAGGCGCGGAAGTCACCATCGTTGACCGGTCGATCCCGCGGCTTCGGCAGCTGGATGAATTGTTCAACGGACGCGTCCGCACCCGCTATTCAACGCTTGAAACGATTGACCATGAAATCAGCATTGCTGACGCAGTGATTGGCGCTGTCCTTATCCCGGGCGCAAGCGCCCCCAAGCTTGTCACCCGTGAAATGTTGAAGCGGATGAAGCCAGGTTCTGTTCTGGTGGATGTCGCGATTGACCAAGGCGGCTGCTTTGAAACCAGCCATGCAACCACGCATGCCGAACCAACCTATGTCGTTGATGGCATCATCCATTATTGCGTCGCGAACATGCCCGGCGCAGTGCCACAAACCAGCGCGGCAGCGCTGAACAATGCGACGTTGCCATATGGCCTGGCACTTGCCAGCAAGGGTATCGCAGCGCTCGACGATACTACCGAAACAGGTCGCGGCTTAATAGCTGGCTTGAACGTACACCGTGGCAAAGTGACAAGCCAGGCCGTTGCTGACAGCCTTGGTCTCGATTTTGTCACGCCGGCGTCCGCGCTCGCCGCGTGACTTGCGCAGGTTCAAGTGCTAACGGCGCTGCATGGGCAAAGAGGGGCGAATAACAGCGCATCAAATCGCAGCGATGCTGGGGGTGTCACAGCCAACGGTTTCGCGGGCGTTGCGCGGTGACAAAAAGGTAAATGAAACCACGCGGGCGCGGATTGTCGCGCTCGCCAACGAACTCAATTACTCGGTTGACCACAACGCCCTTCGCCTGCGCACACAGCAATCTTATTCCATTGCGTTGGTTATTCTGTGCCGGCGCGGCGAGAATAAAGCGAACATTAACCCGTTTTATCTGTCGCTGTTGGGCTGCATCGCGGCGTCCGCTTCGGAACGCGGTTATAATCTCATCGTTTCGTTTCAGGATTCGCCTGCAAACTTCTTCGCCAATTACACCGGTAGCCGACAGGCCGACGGCTTGATTGTCATCGGCAGTGGTCAGAACATCGATGGCTGGCAGTTCTTTGGAGAATATGCGCGCCACAACACGCCCATGATTTGCTGGGGCGCTAGCAAAGAAGACCTGATTTCCATTAAAAGCGACAACGCGCAGGGTGCGAACCTTGCCATTGAACATTTGCTGTCCAGCGGATGTAAGAAAATCGCGTACATCGGGCCAACGAACAGCGAACAGCCCCCATTTCAGGATCGCCTCACAACCTACATGGCTGCAATGGCGCAAAAGGGAATGCCGCCCATCTGCCCACCGCTTCCCGAAAACGCTGTGCGCGAAGATCAGGGCTATGCAGCCGTAAACGGCCTGATCCGCGACGAGGTCGATTTCGACGGCCTATTTTGCGCCAATGACTTCATCGCTCTGGGTGCGATGCGCGCGCTCGATGAAAACGATATCGCGGTCGGCACCGACGTGCGCGTTATCGGCTTTGATGGGATTGCGACGGGCGCCTATGCGCAGCCACCGCTCACCACGATTGAACAGGACTATGTTCAGGCCGGCGAAATGCTGGTGGAGGCGTTGATTGCCGTGCTGAAGGGCGATGCCCCCAACATCGCCCCGGTGCCTGTTAAGCTGCTTAAGCGCGGAACCGCCTAAGCACCTGCAACTTCCAAGATACAAGCCACAAAGCCGTCGGGGTCATCCTCCTGAATGAAATGCCCACCGTGTAGGCTGCGATGATTTTGCCCGGCCGTACCTGGGACCCGGCCAATAAAGCGGCTTTCGCCACCACGGGTAATGCGGTCTTGATCTGAAAAGCAGCACAAGAACGGCTTTTCCCATTTATCGAACACTTCCCAAGCACGCTTCTGATCCGGCACTGCGACATTGTTTTCAAACGGCACAAAGCTCGGAAAAATGCGCGCACCCGCTTTGAACGATGAATCCGGAAACGGTGCGTCATAGGCCGCAATTTCGGCAGGCGAGAGCCCGCGCTTCGTCCCTGCACTAACGATTTTACCGATCGGAAAAATGGGGCTCCATTTGGAAAACGCCCGCCAAATTGCAAACGCACGCGGAGCATCGCCGCCCTCAGGCAAACCACCATTGGACAATGCCACACCAGCGAAACGGTCCGGCATTTCAGAAACTAAACGAAGCCCGATGAGCGACCCCCAGTCCTGACAGGCCAAAGTCACATGTTGC
>JBKBTH010000300.1:0-3013 GCA_046290915.1 Sphingorhabdus sp. | reverse complement strand
GGTATTCGATGGCAATGACAACCGGCCCCGACCGCATAGAAAGATTGAGTGCAACGTCGAGATCGCTCTGGATATCGGCTATTTCCGAAGCAGCCTGGTCATCTTTCGGTAGCGGCGAAACAATCATAAGCAATGGCATGAGAAGCAATCCGACCCCCGACGCCACCATAGCCGTTTCCACTGACCACGCGCCTGCAAGCTGACCCCATAAGGCCGCGCCGATTGCAATACCCCCCGTCAGCGATGCAGAAAAAAGTGAGAGAGCCCGGGCGGTTACCCAACGCGGCGCGCCCATTTGGACCGCGATGTTGAACAAGGCGATGGTTAAGATGTTGGACGCCCCGCCCACAAACATAAAGATGCAGGTCAGCGACAGCGACCGGCTAAAGCCAACACCAACAAAGGCGGCCCCGGCCACAAGCATCATCAGCCTCGTCGCGCGTTCGACGCCCAACTTCGCATGAAACCACCCAACCAGGAATGCCCCCGCGACTGCGCCTGCGCCGCTTGCCCCCAGCAACATCCCGAATATACTTGCGTCACCGCCAAGCAAGTCCTTGGCGACTAACGGTGCAAGTGCGGATCCCGTCGCACCGACCAACCCGAAAAGAAACGCACGCGATAAAATTTTTCGGATAGTCGCTGAATGAAAGACAAAGCGCGCACCCGATACAATCGCACGGTTGATGCTCTCTGGAGGTAACCGCGACGGCACATGCGGCCTTCGCCACAGTATGAAAGCCAGCAGCAGCGGGAGATAAAAAACGGCGTTGATCGCAAACGCAGCTTGCGCGCCAGCGATCAGAACGATGACACCGCCGATAGCTGGGCCGATGCTGCGCGCGACATTATAATTGATCGTGCCTAACGCGATCGCAGCCGGAAGCTGTGCTTGCCCGACCTGCTCGCCAATCGAGGACTGCCAAGCGGGACTATACAGTGCAACCCCGGCGCCAATCAGCACACAAAATGCAAGTATTACCCAGGGCGTCGCCAGCCCCGACCAGGCCAGCAAAGTCAGAACGCCGGCGCTGACCGCGGATAGAGCCAGACCTGCCATCGCTATCTTGCGCTTGTCAAACATGTCCGCAAGCGCACCCGCAGGCACCGCGACAAGCATGAGCGGCAGCATCATCGCGGTTTGCACCAAGGCGACCATTCCGGCATCCCCGGTTTGCTGCGTCATCTCCCACGCCGCGCCGACGCCGAGGATTAGCTGACCGAAATTGGAGAGTAGGCTCGCGGACCAGATGCGACGAAACACGGGCTCCTTAAGCGGCGCGAACATACCGGTTTGCGTGGCTGGTGCGGATTTTCTCGATGACGTCATAGGACCAACCTATACGGATTAGCGCCATCGGGAAGCATGTTACGACCTTGCAAATGCCGGTTATCGCCCGCGCGATTGACGCAATCTAGCGCGGGGCAAGCAGGCGTGCCATAGCAATCGTCAACAACACATCACGCAATCGCGTCAGGAGACCCGTTATGGCTGAAGCCTATATTATCGACGCCGTCCGCACCCCTCGCAGCATTGGAAAAATGGGCAAGGGCGCGCTGTCGGCACTTCATCCGCAGCATGTGGCCGCAACGGTGCTGAAAGCGCTTAAGGACAGGAATAACCTCAACACCGCCGATGTAGACGACATCATCTGGGGAACCAGCGCGCAAATGGGCCAACAGGGCGGTGATATGGGCCGGATGGCGGCGCTTGATGCTGGTTATGACCAAAAGGCATCCGGTGTGACGCTCGACCGCTTTTGCGGCAGCGGCATAACTGCGACCAATCTAGCAGCCGGGCAAATCATGTCAGGGATGGAAGATTTGGTAATCGCAGGTGGCTGCGAGATGATGTCGTATGTCACCGTCTTTGGCGGCAAGGTTCGCGAAGCGGGACTCGGTTCGTCGGGTGGGATGAGCAACGGCAATGCGCGTTTGCAAGCTGCGCACCCGCAATCGCATCAGGGTGTCTGTGCCGATGCCATCGCGGCGAAGGAGGGTATCAGCCGGACCGCTCTGGACGCCTTTGGCGCGGAGAGCCAGCGTCGGGCAGCGCTCGCTATACAGGAAGGGCGCTTCGACAAATCCGTGGTCCCAGTTGTTGCCGACGATGGCAGCGTCATTCTTGACCATGAGGAATATCCGCGGCCCGAAACCACGGTGGAAGGTTTGGCCGAACTGAAGCCCGCCTTCGCGATGTTTGCCGATATGCCGTCGCAAGCTGATGGCCCAACATTCCGGCAACTGATCAACCAGAAATATCCAGATCTCGCCATTGAACCGATGCACCATGCGGGCACGTCGTCGGGTGTGGTTGATGGCGCGGCGGCTCTGTTGCTTGCGTCGAAAGAATATGCCGACAAGCACAATATGAAACCACGGGCGAGGATTGTTGCTATGGCCAATGTCGGCGATTGCCCGACTTTGATGCTGAACGCCCCCGTTGCCGCTGCCAATAAGGTGATGGCAAAGGCCGGACTATCGAAGAACGACATCGACGTCTGGGAAGTCAACGAGGCTTTTGCGGTCGTCGTCGAAAAATTCATCCGCGACCTTGATCTCGACCGGAGCAAGGTCAATCCCAATGGTGGCGCGATTGCGCTTGGTCATCCCATTGGCGCGACCGGCGCGGTGCTGATCGGAACTGCGCTCGACGAACTCGAACGCAGTGGCGGGCGCTACGGCCTTATCACCATGTGTGCGGCCGGCGGGATGGCCCCTGCGATCATTATCGAGCGCGTGGAATAGCCATTTAACGTGGCGGCATTCGGATGGCGCCATCCAGCCGGATGCACTGTCCGTTGAAATAGGTGTTGCGCACCAATTCCATCGCAAGGCTGCCGAATTCGTGCGGTTCGCCCAGGCGTTTGGGGAACGGAACAGCGGCACCCAGCCCTTCGAACACAGCAGGCGCGCGTTCTTTAACCATCAGCATTGGCGGCGTCGCAAAGGTTCCGGGCATTATCGCGTTGACGCGGATACCAAGGTCCATGAGGTCACGCGCCATCGGCAG
>JBKBTH010000299.1:0-3015 GCA_046290915.1 Sphingorhabdus sp. | reverse complement strand
GCTTCATATCGTACAATATTCTGTGACTGAAATTGCACAGGGCCATCATGATGAAGACCGAGCCATTCGATATCAGACCTAATCGCCGCTACATGCTCGGGACGGCTGCGGGTTCCGTCAATATCCTCAATCCGCAAATGAAACTTTCCATCCAAAGAACGTGCAAAATCATGCGCGCACAACGCGGAAAAGGCATGACCCAGATGTAGCCGTCCATTGGGACTCGGGGCGAACCGCGTGACCACTGCGTCATCATATTTTTGCTGCGCAGGCAAATATTGCGTCAGGAAGTCGCTAGCGCTCAAAAAACATATCCCCAAAAAAATACCATATCCGGTGTCTTTGCCCCCTTGACGTCACAATATGTGCAAATAGGTTAGCCAGTGTCAGATTGCTGTAACGCTAATACGCTTAAAGCATGTATGACATAAAGGGAGTAGGGTTCGACTTATGTTGCATACCGGAACTTTCGAGGCAGCCGGACGGGCAAGACACCCGGAAAACTGCCCGGCATTGGTGCTTAACGCCGATTACACGCCGTTGAGCTATTATCCATTGAGCCTTTGGCCATGGCAAACGGCGATTAAGGCAGTGTTTCTAGACAAGGTCGATATTGTCTCCAACTACGACCGGCATGTGCACAGCCCAAGCTTGGATATGAAAATCCCGTCGGTTATCGCGCTGCGCCAATATGTGAAGCCCTCGGAATATCCTGCGTTTACCCGCTTCAACCTGTTCCTGCGTGACAAGTTTGAATGTCAATATTGCGGGTCGGGCGACAATCTTACCTTTGACCATATCGTCCCGCGGCGTTTGGGCGGCATCACCAGCTGGGAAAATGTCACCACGGCTTGCCTGCATTGCAACCTGAAAAAAGGTGGGCGCACACCCAAGCAAGCGCATATGCAGCTGAACATGGCCGCGATCCGCCCCACCAGCTGGCAACTGCAAGATAGAGGCCGTGCTTTCCCGCCCAACCATCTACACGAAACATGGCACGACTGGTTATACTGGGATATCGAGCTGCAGGGTTAAGCTTACTCGGTAACTGTCAGAGCAGGAACTGCCCTCGCCGCATCTTCGGGCGTTATTCCCGGCGGCGGCGCAGCAGCAATACGCTCTTCGCCGCGCATGACGCGTCCTGCTCGTTTAATTGCATCGCGTAGGCGTGGATAGACGCCGCAACGGCACAAGTTCGTGATTGCCGCATCGATTTCTTCATCAGTCGGGTTGCTGCTTTTCTTAAGCAACACGGCCCCCGCCATGATGATACCGGGAATACAAAAGCCACATTGCGGCACGTTGCTGGCGACAAACGCTTGCTGTAGCGGATGGCTGCGGTCACGGCTGAGGCCCTCGATCGTCGTAACAAAGCGCCCTTCGGCTTCAGCGATAGTGACGAGGCAGGACCGTATCGCTTCGCCATCAACTTCCACCATACACGCACCGCAATCGCCATTTCCGCAACCATATTTCGTTCCGGTCAGGTTAGACGCATCGCGCAACGCCCACAAAAGCGGCGTTTGCGGGTCCATCTTATACTGGACCGGGCGGTCGTTGACTGTGAATTTGGTCATATTGGTTCTACGTTACCGTAAGCGCATTAAGACCCTGAAACAAGTTCAGGGTGACAGTTTCACCCGTCATGCTGGACTTGCTTCAGCATCTTACTTGTGGCGACTCAACGCGCGAGCGCGGGGTTAAATCAATCGCGCCAGCTTTTGTCGATCTGGTCGACCTTGCGCACCATTGCGTCAAATTCAACACGGCCTGATCCACCGGGGGGCGACGCCATATACAAATCGCGCTGGTGCACTGCGATTACCTCCGGCGACACCGTGATTGGTGTGCCCATTTGCATCGTTGCGATTTGTTGCTCGCATGCGCGCTGGAGCGCCCAATATTTGATGAACGCATCTGTCAATGTCTTGCCCATGACTACAGGACCATGATTTTTCAGCATCAATATCCGCTTATCGCCCAAATTTTGGACCAACCGCGTACCTTCTTCTTCACGCACCGTAACGCCTTCGAAATCATGATAGGCCAGTTGCCCCATGAAGTTGCAGGCGTAGAAATTGACTGGCTGTAATCCGCCCTCAAGGCTGCATACCGCGACCGTTGCGGTTGTGTGCGTGTGGATGATGGCATGAGCATCAGGCAGCGTGCGATGGAAAAGACTGTGCTGGACAAAGCCGGCCTTATTCACATGCCACGGATTGTCGACATCGATCTTGTTACCGTCAATATCGATCTTAATCAGGCTGGATGCAGTAATTTCACCGAAGTGCATACCATAAGGGTTGATGAGGAAGGCACCTTCCTCGTCCGGCACCTTCACCGTGATGTGGTTGAAGACGAGTTCATCCCAGCCGAACATCGAGAAAATGCGGTAACAGGCGGCAAGCTCCTGACGCGCGCTCCATTCGGCTTCGCTATATTTGCTGTTCGACATTAATTGTGTGGCCATGCGCGCTCTCCTGCTCATTCGTTGCGTTGCATTATGAAACGAACATTGGGCGAGAGCAAGTGTCTGGCGGCCGTTCAAAAGCCAACGGATTTTTTTAGCCGACTCACGGGGCGCATCTCATGCTGGAGGACGGACGCAACTCCCTTTTGCTGGCAACGCGCGTGATTTTGAGGCATAGATGTGCACCATCAGAGCGGCCAAATGCGCCATTGCCGCTAATAAAAGCGCCATTTTCGCTTGATATTTAGGGGCGACCTAGTTAGGGGCCACGTCAACACGCCGCCTGTGAACGCGGCGATTTTCGTTTTTAGCCTTTCAAAGTGGCCGTTTTAAGCCATTTTGCCGATTCGATCCGGAGTTGAGTTTTTTATGCAGATCATGGTTCGCGACAATAATGTTGATCAAGCCCTACGCGCGCTTAAGAAGAAGCTGCAGCGTGAAGGCGTGTATCGCGAAATGAAGTTGCGTCGTCACTTTGAAAAGCCGTCGGAAAAGCGCGCGCGTGAAAAGGCCGCAGCTGTCCGTCGTGCCCGCAAGATGGAGCG
>JBKBTH010000298.1:0-3017 GCA_046290915.1 Sphingorhabdus sp. | reverse complement strand
AATCTTGCTGGCATCGAGCGTCGCAGGATCAATGTTAAGGCCTGAGCCGGGCTGCACAATGTTACCGACAACCAGCCCAATGATCAGCGCGAGGGTGGAGAAGAACAGGAAATAGGCAAACGCCTTTCCTGCTACGCTGCCGACGGCGGACAAGTCGCGCATCCCGGAAATGCCGGTCGCGACGGTAAGGAAAATCACTGGTGCGATGATCATCTTCACCAGCTTTATGAAACCGTCACCTAGCGGTTTTAACGCCGACCCGACGTCGGGGTAAAGATGCCCCAATAGCGCACCGAGGAAGATAGCCGTCAGCACTTGGACATATAATTGCCGATAGATCGGCAATTTGACTGGCGTGTCGGCTACGCCTGTTGTCGGCGTTATGGCCCGCATTATGTCTACCCCTCCTCCGAAATTAATATCCGGTTGGCGGTAGAATAGAGGGAACATGCGGGAGAACAATGACAAATATCATATCCATGAAACCTATAAAAAACAATGCGATCCGATTATTTTGTGCTGATAAATTCTGATTTTCCAGACAAATGCCTTGCCAAAATTGTGGATTCCCAGACATAGTGCCTGAATGAGACATATATAAAAAGATGAGGCCGTTGCCATTTCTCCAGGTCTTACCAACACCGCTCTCATCCATATGTATATGGAGCGCGCAGCGTTTTCTTGTAGCGTCCGGTAACCCGTGATGGTCATGGGCAAGTCACCATCCCCAGCGCAGCCAGGGCGCCGATATCTCGCTGGAATAATCGCGATAGGAATTTTGCTGCTTGCCGCGTTGGGGCTGCTCGCGATCGACCGCACCATGCGAGCTTCCGCCCAAAATGACGCCGAAAATGCAGCGCAGAACGAGGCGGCAATTCTTGCGGCCGGTTTGGAAAGTGAGTTGGACAAGTTCAGCTTGGTTCCGCTGGTACTGGCACGCGATCCGCAAGTTCAATCGCTGATGGCGGGCGACCGTGCGCAGCAAAACGGACTCAATCAGCGCCTTCAACAAATTGCCAAGCAGACCGGCGCTGGAGTCATCTACCTGATGAACCGGGACGGCATGACGCTCGCGGCAAGTAACTGGAACCGGCCGGACAGTTTTGTCGGTTCGACCTATGGCTTCCGGCGCTACTTTGTGGATGCAAAGGCGTCAGGCGTCGCAACCGAGTTTGCGCTTGGCACAGTCAGTCGCCGACCAGGCCTATATATCGCGCGCCGTGTCGACGGCCCTTCGGGTCCGGTCGGGGTGGTGGCAATAAAGGTTGAATTCAATCCGCTCGAAACCAGCTGGGCCAAGACAACGTCCGGGGTATTTGTAACTGATGCCGACGGCGTCATCCTCGTTACCAGCAATCCTGCTTGGCGTTTCAGCACTACGGGACCAAACGCACCAGGAACGCGCGATGCACAGCAGGATCTTCGGCAGTTTGGCAAGGCAAAGCTGCCACGCTTCGATCCCGGAAAGAATACAACATCGGCGCTCGCCCCTGCCCTGATCGAAAGCCTCCAACCTGTTGCACCGCTCAACTGGAATCTGCACCTGCTGTCCGATCCTTCAACCTCGCTCGCGGCAGCAAAGGCGAACGGGCGCTTGCTGTTTCTTTTGCTGCTGTTTCTCGCCGTTATTGTGGCCACGCTGATATTAATTGGCATCCGCCGACGGGAAGCCAGAGCAGATGCGCTGATTAACGAACGGACGGGGCGTTTGCGCGAACAGCTGCAGCAGGCGAACCGGCTTGCTACTCTTGGTCAGATTACCGCCGGCGTCGGGCATGAAATACGCCAGCCGGTTGCCGCGATTCGGATATTGGCCGAGACCGGCGAACGGCTAGGCGAGCGCGGAGAGCATGCCGAGGCCACTGCCAACTTTGTTAGAATAGCTGCTCTCACCGACAGGATCGGCACCATAACCGACGAGCTTCGCCGGTTCAGCCGCCGGGGCGACCGAGAGCCCCGCGAGGTTCCCTTGTGTCAGGTGATCGATGGTGCGCTTTTGTTGCTGCGGGACCGGATGGAACAACTAAATATCGACCTTGTCCAGCCACCGGAAGCGGCTCTCGACCTGATCGTCCGCGGTGAACATGTCGCGCTTGAGCAGGTGCTCGTCAACCTTTTACAGAATGCATTCGACGCAACTGGGCAAAAGGGCGCGGTGCGCATCGACATTGCCGAATCGGGCAAATTCCGACAGCTATCGGTAACCGATAACGGCTCCGGTTTGACAGCTGACGAGCGCGCCAGCCTTTTCCAGCCCTTTGTAACAACCAAGCCGGAAGGGCTGGGTCTAGGGCTGGTCATTTCTAAAGACATCATGCGCGGACTGGGTGGCGATTTAATAGAAGAACCTGTTACCGTAGGCACGCGCTTCACGATGCTGATCCCCAGCGCATGACAGGCCGCGACCCCATAAATGTCATTTTGGTCGAAGACGACGATGCCCTCGGCCCTGCCGTCGCGCAAGCGTTGCAACTAGAAGGCATCAAGGTTGCATTGTTCGGCGATGCTGTCAGCGCGCTGCGTGCCATACCGAACGACTTTCCAGGCGTGGTGGTGAGCGACGTGCGCCTACCTGGAATGGATGGTCTCGCGCTGTTTGCGCAACTGCAACAGCAGGATCCCGATCTACCGATAATTATTACGACCGGCCACGGCGATGTGGAAATGGCAGTAGCCGCGATGAAGGGTGGCGCGGCCGATTTCCTTACCAAACCATATTCGTCGGCTGCATTGATACGCGCTATCACGATTGCCGCAGAACGCCGCCGGCTTGTGCTTGAAAACCGGAGGCTTCGCCATGCCCTAAAGCAGCAAGCGCAAAGCGGGTTCATCGGTTCTTCGGAATTCGCCGTGCGGCTGCGCGCCATGCTTTCGGCTGTGGCCCAAACTGAAGTCGATGTGGTGGTCGAGGGTGCGACGGGCACCGGCAAGACGTTTGTCGCACGATTGATCCATGAATTGGGCCCGCGCCACGGTCGCCCGTTCGTTGCTGTCGATGCAGGGACGCTCACCCATGA